>JBCCWF010000242.1:0-9675 GCA_039194035.1 Cyanobacteria bacterium P01_E01_bin.6
CCCAGGTTTTTAGGTTTTCAGTTTAATAACGGCGAGCTACTTATAAGTATCTGGACGTAATTAAAATCAGAGCATCTAGCACCTCCCACTGAGAGCCAAATGATGGAGCATAGGGCAATGGCGGCACAAAAATTAGACGATAACGTGATGGGTCATGATTGCCAGATTCATCAATGGTGGCGATTACGGTTCTCACTTGGGTTGGCGATCGCCACAGTTGCCGTGCTCAGTGGGCTGGAAGGAGTCAGTTCATCTCAGATGGCGATCGCCAATGAATCTATCAATGAATCATCTATCAATGAATCTGGCGACATTGCCACTGTGCCTCCAGAGAGTGAGGTATCGGTGAGCGAAGAGTTAGAGACACAGGAAATTGCTGCCGCTCCACAATTCCTGAGCCTTGAGAACCACCCTGTTGAACTTGAACTATTAGATCCGGATGCAGATTTGTCGAATAGAGATGTCATTACCAACCGAATGATTTCTCAAGATAGCTTGACGGTGCCAAGTCTCTGGTGGGCTCGCAGCCAGTTTGGTGGAAAGTTGCTGGAACATTGGCTGGCTTATCCTGGTTCGGATAGTCCGCGCCGGGTTGATGTTGTGGTCGATCGCCAATTGTGGGGGCTTTCAACTTACCTACAGCGATATTCCTTTGTAAACTATTTTGGAACAGCGGCAAAAGAATTTGGATATAGTCTGAGAGTGTTTAACGACCAGGGTCAACCCCTTGCCAGTTATATGTGTAATTTCCCAATATCAGGCGTTGACGATATGAGCACATTGGAAGCAGGAACTTATGAGTTTGAGAATATCAACTGTTCAGTAGCCCTCGATTCATCAGGATCAGGGGCTTTGCGAGGGCACTCAAACATGTTCGAGACATTTTTCTAGCCACGTAGCACCTAGGCAGCGATGGCCCTTTGATTGAAAGTTCTTAGTCATCCCAATCGTTAATAGGGAATTGAGAGCGAGTAATCACATTCCATATTCAGCAGGTTAAAGAGTTGTCATAAAGAGTTGTCATCAATAAAAGCTGAAGGGATGAGTCGCGCGAGATTAAAGTCCAAGAAATTCTGCTGAAAAAGAACAGAGGCGATCGCCCTTGGCACTCTGCCGCTAGAATAGACTGTGCCTTTGCTGTCTAGTTAACACTCATATCTATGTCTGTCCGTGTTCGTATTGCACCAAGTCCAACGGGTAATTTACATATTGGAACTGCTCGTACAGCTGTGTTCAACTGGCTTTATGCTCGTCATCACAACGGTCAGTTTATTCTGAGAATTGAAGACACTGATTTGGAGCGATCGCGCCCAGAATTTACTCAAAACATCCTCGAAGGACTCACATGGCTGGGATTGACCTGGGATGAAGGACCTTTCTTTCAAAGCGAGCGGATGGATTTATATCGAGCTGCTGTACAAACGTTGCTCGACAAGGGGTTGGCCTATCGATGTTATGTGTCAGAAGATGAGCTGAGTGCGATGCGGGCCTCGCAGGAAGCAAAAGGGCATGCGCCTCGCTATGACAATCGCCATCGAGATCTAACATCGGAGCAAGAAGCTACATTTCAAGCGGAGGGACGCCTTCCTGTGATCCGCTTCAAGATGGATGACCGCCGAGAGATTACCTGGACAGACTTGGTGCGTGGGACTGTCACCTGGAGCGGGAGTGATCTAGGGGGAGATATGGTCATTGCTCGTCGTGCCCCAGCAGGCGAAATCGGGCAGCCACTTTATAACTTTGTGGTGGTTGTGGATGATGTGGACATGAACATTAGCCATGTCATTCGCGGAGAAGACCACGTCGCAAACACGGCGAAACAAATCCTGATTTACGAAGCATTAGGGGCAACCGTACCCAAATTTGCCCATTCGCCGCTAATTCTCAGTCCAATGGGTAAAAAGCTTTCTAAGCGAGACGGTGTTACGGCTATTTCAGACTTCCAGTCGATGGGATATTTGTCTGAAGCCATGGGTAACTATATGACCTTGCTGGGCTGGTCACCGCCGGACTCAACCCAAGAGCTGTTTACGCTTGATGGTGCAGCCGAGCAATTTGACTTTGAGCGCGTGAATAAAGCGGGCGCAAAATTTGATTGGAATAAGCTGAATTGGCTCAATAGCCAATACATTCATGCGATGTCTGCATCAGACTTGACTGCACACTTTATTCCCTACTGGCAGAAAGCTGGATACGAGTTTGATGCTGAGGGCGATCGCCCTTGGTTGGAGACGATTTCAGCCCTGATTGGGCCGGGGATGGCTCGGCTGGATGAGGCGGCTGATATTTGTCAATATTTGTTTGTGCCTGACATGGCATTCACAGAAGCTGCGACTCACCAACTTCAGCAAGAGGGGGTGGCAGCTGTTTTGAAAGCTGTGTTGGCGGCTCTTGCCACTACGTCTGTGACTGAAGCAGAAGATGCACAGGCACTCATCAAAGGGGTGACGAAGTCTGAGAATGTAAAGAAAGGACTGGTCATGCGATCGCTCCGAGCTGCATTGACGTGCGATATGAAAGGACCGGATTTAGTAGAGTCTTGGCTGTTGCTGCATCAGCGTGGAATGGATCAGACTCGGCTAGAACAGGCGATTGCGATCGCGGATGGGGCTTAATATGTAATCGAGTGTTTTAGGAAACAAACGGAGTTATTTTGCCGAATAAGGCGTTCTAATGCCTCAAAATTGACCCGATGCGGCCTGAAACAGAGTGAAAAAGAGATGAGTTGTGGATGCATGACCGCCTCTTCACTCAATTCATCGGTGTATGAACTGTTGTGTTGTCTCACTATTACCTTCTAACCGCTATGAAACAACAAGGACACGTGCTCAACTCTTTTTTTGCAGCTATTGTGACTGCTACCGTTCCTGTCGTTGCGATAGCGGAAGTTGGGGTTGCTCAATCGACCTTGTTTAGAACCTCCCCAGGATTATTCGAAGATGTGGTGCTTACCCCAACACTGGTGTCCGATACGATGACGGTTCGCGGTATTAGTGGGGGCCCCCTTGCGGCAAGTGAGATTGCGGGTCGCCCTGAAACAGTCACTGGGGGTTGTCTTGGCTATGTCGATACGGAGCCGGATCACCGCCTTACATTGACCAGTTTTTTTGACTACCTCAGTCTGGAAGTTCAAAGCTCAGAAGATACGACCCTTGTGGTTCGTGGCCCTGGAGGTAGTTGGTGCAGCGATGATGTGTACGGGTTCAATCCGGCGATCGCCGGCCAGTGGTTCTCGGGCACTTACGATATCTGGATTGGGTCATACAATGCAAACACGTATCACCCTTACGTGATTCGTATTTCTGAAATCACGCCTGTTTCTAACGTCACACCTGAGATTTTTACAATACCCTAAATAAACGCACAGCCAGGGATGGGAGGCATTGCCTCCCATCCCTGGCTGTGTCGAACATTCACTCTGACACAAAGCCCTGAATGTTCCTTCTGGAAAACTCAGGATTTTGTCATTCAGTTAAAGATTACGTGTTAGGCAGTGATTCAACAGCTGTTGCGCCATCGACACCCTTTGCAACGCTCTCAGCTTGCGTTAAAACAGCTTTGGCATCGTCGTTATACTTCAACACGACCTTGCTGCCTGTTTGTGCCACCCAAAGACCTACGCTATCAGAAATCCCTGCATCGTCTAGGGCTTTTGCCACACGCTTTGCTAATCCACTTTCATCAAACTTGCCATCAAGGCCAACCTTTTCAGGAGGAATTGATTCCTTTTTAGCCGCAGCCTTCACCTCAATATTTGGAGTTGATGCGGCTTTCTCTTCTTCTTTTCTACCGAATAACTTACCTAAAAATCCCATGATCTATCTCCAATGAACTCTGAAATACAGCAACATGATCGCACCAAGCGCAAGACAGGGTAGCCGCCGTCTCAATGACCTCGACATCCTATAGCACTGTAGTCTCAATGCCATGGAGCATGGTCGGTTGACACGACAAATGCTTTAACCCTTGGATAGTGTACAGGAATTTTGCTGGATTTCTGAAGATCCCGTAGGTAGATATGCAGATTATGCTGGAACGCTGATTTTCTTGAGTTCGAAAATCTTCTCAATGGCATCAGACACGACTTTGTCTGGGGTAGAGGCTCCAGACGTAATGCCGACGGTAATTTTGCCGTCAGGTAGCCAGTTTTCTTGAATCTCAAGATCGTGCTTGAGCGGCTTATGTTCCACTTTATTCCCAGGGCCAATCCGATCGGCACTGTCGATATGGTAGGAAGGGATGCCATGTTCAATGGCGATTTCCTGTAAATGAGTCGTGTTGGATGAGTTGTAGCCACCGATGACAACCATCAGATCGACATCTTCATCTACCAGCTCATACATGGCATCTTGTCGTTCTTGGGTTGCATCGCAAATGGTGTTAAAACTCATAAAATGCTCATTGACCGCTGTAGGGCCATATTTTCTGAGCATCGTGTGCTCGAACAACTTGCCAATATGTTCTGTTTCACCTTTTAGCATTGTCGTTTGATTGGCAATGCCGACTCGATCTAAGTCTTTATCAGGGTCGAAGCCAACTGAGTGAGCATTGTGAAACGTTTCCAGGAAGACATTGCGATCGCCCCCGTTCAAGATATAGTCAGCGACGTACTCCGCCTGCTCCATATTCAAGACAATCAAGTAGGTTCCAGCGAAGGAACTCGTCGCAACCGTTTCCTCGTGATTATATTTACCGTGGATGACGGACGTATAGTCTTTTTTCTTGTGCTTTTCGACCGAATTCCAGACTTTTGCGACCCAAGGACAGGTGGTATCAATAATTGTGCAGCCACGATCGTTGAGCAGCTGCATTTCTTGGACGCTAGCGCCGAACGCAGGCAAAATCACCACGTCTCCAGTATCCACACCAGAGAAGTCTTTTTCGCCGTCAACAATCTCGATAAAATCAACATTCATTTCCAGGAGCCGTTGATTCACCGAGGGGTTGTGAATAATTTCGTTAGTAATCCAGATCCGCTCCTTAGGAAAATGCTGACGGGTTTCGTAGGCCATGGCAACGGCACGTTCTACTCCCCAACAAAAGCCAAAGGATTCAGCCAGACGAATGGTGACCTCACCGCGAGTCAAGGTGTACTGGCTGTCGCGAATTTCTTGAATGAGGTTGCTTTCGTATTCATTACTCATGGCAATAGACACGTCAGCGTCATGGCCAAAGCCTCGACGAAAGTATTTGTCTGAATGATTGAGCGATCGCTTAAACGCTTTGGTGTCCATACTGTTTGTGTCCATACTCTCGCTCCTAGATAGTCTCGTTCACAGGAAAAACGCCGCGCCTTCTTAGACTACCAAACCATTCATGTCTCTAAGAACATCACAGATAGTTTTATTATCGATGCTGTGAATAGAAAGCGTCAGGATTGCCATTGAATTTTCGTTACTGTTCCACATGTCGCGCTGGCTGAGCGGAGTCGAAGCCAGCAATTCCCCCTTCGACTCCGCTCAGGGAACGGTTACGAATTTTCAGTGCCTCGTTTCTCAGGGGCACAATGAAGAGGCTATGGCGAAGAATCACGACGATTGCTTGCAATCACCTGTTGATACACCTGAAGAGCATTTGACCAAATCTGGTATCCATCATCATTTAGATGCAGTCCATCGGTGCTCAGCTCCATGGGTAGGTTGCCCTGGCGATCGCGAAACAATGGGGCTAAATCTAAGAACTGAATATCTTCCTCGTCGGCGATCGCCCTTAAGTTACGGTTTAGGGTGCGAATGCGATCATTTGAGATGGTCAGCAGGCGTTCTTTTCCTTCCCACGTTGCGCGGTCAGCACTGTGAGGCAAAATCGATTGCAACACAATCGTGGTTGATGGATGCATTTGCTTGAGTTCGCGTACGATTTTCTGCTGATTTTCGAGCAGTGTGCCGTCACTCACATTTCGCAACAAATCATTGATGCCAATCATGACAAAAATGTAGTCGGGTTCGGTTTCGGCAATGATATCAATCCGTTTGAATAACCCGTCGGATACTTCCCCAGAAATCCCTTGATTCAGCCAGGCGGTATCGACGGGTAGTTGATCATGGGGAAACCACAGGCTAATCGAGTCACCCATTAAAATACTGAGGGTTTGAGGCGGATCCTCAACAACGGCTTGAGCTTCTCGCTCCAGAATCTTGACCCATTCGTCATAGGTTAGGTTATGTCGTGGGCCAAGTTGATCAGGAGGAATGCTTTCTGTCTGCACAGCACTGACGGAACTAGGAGACCCTAACAAGGAGCCAGTAGTTGATGGTTGTGCTGAGGTTCTTATCGTGCCGGGCCTCATGCGCCAACCTGTCAGAATAAACAACGCAACGAGAAGAATATTCGCGCCCAAGGATATCAAACTCCATCGTGGCAAGGGGTTGATCTTTGACGACGCAACCGCAAAACGAATGGAACGAGCGATTGTTCTTTTTAGGTCATCAAAATGGCGATCGCGCATCCTAAAACTCTGTCCAATCGTGACAATAGAAATGACAAAACTTAAATTCACTTATACAAGTGGCCAACAAGACTTTCACTAGTCGTACCGTTGTGTTGTCTCGCACATCTAAGGGACATCGCATGCTCATCCCATAGTGTAAAAGGGATTCTTAAAAAGTGATGTGTGATTGATGCAAAACATTGAAGTCTGCTTCTGACCCCATTAACAGGACTGGGTGTACCGAGTTTGATCCGCTTCAGGACATAAAAAACCGTGGGTGCAGCGCGCCCACGGTTTTAAGGATCAATTCAGGAAAACAATGATTCTCCGGAAAGCTTACTTATTTAATGTTGTGTGAGATGAAACATTCGTCTCATACAACATAAGCTTTCCTAGGAGATGCCAGCAGTTGTTGTGTTAGCAGCGCCACTAGCGTCCTTTACGAAGCCACTGTAGGCTTCCATACCGTGCTCACCAATGTCGAGACCCATCAGTTCCTCTTCTTCAGTCACACGAATACCAACAACAGACTTTAAGACAGTCCAGAAAATAGTGCTTAGAACCACAGTCCATAGACCAATGGTCAAAATACCCATAATCTGAGCGAGCAGCTGAGTGATACCACCGCCGAAGAAAAGGCCAGACTCTAGATCAAACAGACCGACTGCAAGGGTTCCCCAGATACCATTCACTAAGTGAACAGAAATCGCACCAACGGGGTCGTCAATCTGGATGCTGTCAAAGAAGTAGACGGAGAAGACAACGATGATTCCAGCAACAAGACCAATGATGACCGCACCGAGGTACCCAACACCAGCACAACCAGCGGTAATACCCACTAAGCCAGCCAAAATACCATTGATGATCATCGATAGGTCAGGCTTGCCAGACACGATCCATGATGTGATTAGTGCAGCAACACCACCAGCCGCCGCCGCTAGGTTGGTGGTTACGGCAATATAAGGAACAGCCAAGTCTGCTGCCAACTGAGAACCAGGGTTAAATCCAAACCAGCCAATCCAAAGAATCAAACAGCCCAAGGTTGCGATGCTCATGTTGTGACCAGGCAATGCACTAGGCTGACCACCCTGATATTTTCCGATGCGGGGGCCGAGAATGGCTGCACCCATTAGAGCAGCCCAACCACCGACAGAGTGAACCACGGTTGAACCAGCAAAGTCGCTGAAACCAGCACCACCGAGGAAGCCAATTTCACCTAACATGCCACTTCCACTCCAGACCCAGTGACCGCTAATTGGGTAAGCAATTCCAGTCAAAAGAATGCTGAAAATGAGGAAGGCGGTAAAATTGATCCGCTCAGCAACAGCACCAGAAACGATGGTTGCTGCTGTACCTGCAAAAGCAGCTTGGAACAAGAAGAATACAGAGACTTCTAATGTTCCACCGTCAAGGCCATAGGCAGCCTTGTCGCCAGTTAAGAACCAGCCGCCGCCGCCAATGAAGCCGCCGCCACTACCAAACATGAGCGAATATCCAATCGCCCAGAAAGATAATGTTGCTAAAGCAAAGACAATCAAGTTCTTTGACAAAATGTTCACGGCATTTTTCTGACGACAGAATCCTGTTTCCAGCATTCCGAAACCAGCATTCATGAAAATGACGAGAACAGCTGCAACTAAAACCCAGATGTTATCAAGCACCGCTTGAACATCGGCAGCAGCTACTTCCTCTTGAGCTTGAGCTGCAAAACCCCACGTGGCAACGATTATTGAAACGAGGGGGATAACAGCGACCCAGCTTAATGAACGCTGGGGCATGAAAGACCGTAATCTTCCAAGAAAACCTGCAACATCAGGATAGACAAAGCTCTTGGATGATGAGCCTCTCCTAACCTGGTGCCTTCTTTTCATTTCTAACTTAGACATCATCACTGGACGTTCCTTAACGTTACGTTACCTAAAAAATGCGCAAGATAACCGCGCAAAAAACTCTGAAACCCCTGAGGTGAAACATTAAGCGCCTGATTGATCCCAAGAAGCCTACAGTAAGAGGCGTCAAAGATTTAACAGTCTTACCACAGAGATCATGGTTTGCCAACAAACATTGATGAATGTTGCACGACATAATGGCAAGCTAACTGTGGTGAAGTAAGCACACACATAGTTAACGTTGATTCCACCAATTTCGGGCAAGTCATTCTGTATCGTAAATTACATTCTTGACACAATCTGTAAAACGACGTTGAGTAATGACACGTTTCCTGCACGAAAGTATTGCGTAGAAAAATTACCATAATGCAGCCAGCTACTTGGGTTCCCTATCAAACGCGTGACGGTTCATACACGTTCTTCTCTGATGAATTTAAGGAGCATTTTCATAGTCAAGATGGAGCAAAGGCAGAGGCCATCCAAAAATTCTCAAACGTAGCAAAGTTGGCGGAAAAATCAAAAAAATCCTATGTAAAAATACTGGATGTTTGCTACGGATTGGGATACAATACGGCATCCTCCTTGGAAACTATCTGGGACTGTAATCCGCACTGTCATGTCACGCTCTATGGTTTAGAACTGGATGCATCGGTACCTGTTGCAGCGATCGCCCCTCCGATTATCAGCAGTTGGCCGCCTCCCGTGCAGGATGTGTTGATGGCGATCGCCCAAGAGCATGTTTGTCAAACGGCTCAATTGGACGCTCATTTGCTCATTGGTGATGCACGTCAAACCATTCAGCCCCTGGTTGAGCAAGGCTTTCAAGCTGATGCTATTTTCTTCGATCCATTCTCTCCTCGACGCTGTCCGCAGCTTTGGACAGTGGAGTTTTTTGCTCACGTATCGCGCTGCCTTGCCCCCACAGGAATCCTCACCACCTATTCTCGGTCTGCATCCGTGCGTGCGGCGATGGTTGAAGCTGGGTTCTCCATTGGGACAATTCCGCTAGACAGTCCAAGGCGTTCTCACGAATGGGCACAGGGAACCGTTGCAGCATTTTCTGAGGAAGGGTTATATCCACTCTCGCTGATAGAACAGGAACATTTACAGACGCGTGCGGCGACTCCATTTCGAGATCCAACCATGAACGACACCGCCGAGAGCATCCTGAAACGCCATCAGTGCGAGCAGCAACTATCCTCTAAGGAAGCGACGACGCAATGGCGGCGACGATGGGGCGTTACGTAATGGGTAATGGTGGCTGAGTCATTGGGTGATGTGGCAATAGATATAGCGCTCCGCGCTTAAGTTGAACCAATATTTTTGTGGAAAGCCGCGCTCCGCGCGGCTTTCCAC
>JBCCWF010000243.1:0-9670 GCA_039194035.1 Cyanobacteria bacterium P01_E01_bin.6
ATTTCTTTGTAAATCTTGCCAAGTAGTCATATACGAAACAAAAAGGTGGGTCGCATTGCGACCCACCTTTTTGTTTCGTGTTTGTTCAACCGTTCTCTAGTCAAGCAGTTGAACAAACTTTTTAGCGACCAATACCAACATATTGGAAACCAATGTCTTCAAGATTCTGCTTATCTAAGAAGTTCCGACCATCAATCATGATGGGGGTGTTCATGAGGCCAGCCATTTTCTTAAAGTCAAGACTCTTAAACTGTTTCCAATCTGTCACCAATACGAGCGCATCGCATCCATCTGCTAACCGCTCTGCGTCTGTTTCAACCATGACATTAGACAAGCCATCTCTCAGTCCGGACTGAGACACGATCGGATCATAGCCCTTGACCTTGGCACCTAATCGAGACAACTGCTCAATCAGAATTAGTGCTGGAGCATCGCGCATGTCATCAGTATCAGGCTTGAAGGTGAGTCCCAATAAGCCAACCGTTTTACCTTTAAGAATCTTCAGCACTTGCTGGAGCTTCTCAACTGCAATCAAGCGCTGACGGGTGTTAACATCAACTGCAGCTTTTAGCAGAGTGGCATCGTACCCGTAGTCATCAGCGGTATGGACTAACGCTGAAACATCTTTCGGGAAGCAAGACCCGCCCCAACCAATGCCAGCTTGTAAGAATTTGCTACCGATGCGGGAATCAAGACCAATGCCCTTTGCAACCTGCGTTACATCCGCACCGACGCGATCGCAAACATTCGCAATTTCATTGATGAAGCTGATCTTGGTTGCCAGGAACGAGTTCGAGGCATACTTCACCATTTCAGCAGAACTGAGGTCTGTAACAACCACAGGCACTGTCGGGAGAGACTTATCGTCAGCAAACTGGCGAGACACGATGGGAGCATACAGATCCTTCATCATGGCGATCGCCCGTTGACCATTGCTACCTAACACAATGCGATCAGGGTTGAACGTATCCACCACCGCAGATCCTTCACGCAGGAATTCGGGGTTGCTGACCACGTCAAAATCAGGGGTTGCCTCAACCGTTGCAGTGCCTCCGCCAGAAGAAACCAATTCTCTTTGCCGCTCTGCAACACCATCCAGGATGATCATGCGAACCCAGTCTCCAGAACCAATAGGTACGGTGGACTTATTCACAACGACCTTATACCCTCCGTTGAGGTGATTCCCGATGCCACGGGCCACGGCCTCCACATACCGAGTATCACTTTCTCCAGTAGGCAATGGAGGTGTTCCCACTGCAATGAACAGCACTTCCCCATGGGACACGCCTGCACCCAGATCGGTCGTAAATTGAATCTTATTGTCTTGAATTGCTTGCTGCATCAATTCAGATAGTCCAGGCTCGTATATTGGCGACTGCCCAGACTTCATGACTTTGACTTTTTCTTCGTTATTGTCCACGCAGATGACATCGTGTCCAATATGGGCCAAGCAAACACCTGTTACTAGACCGACATAACCTGTACCAATGACACAAACACGCATTAGGAGACTCCTATTGATGATCGTAAATACGTAGTGTTAGAGACTAGATTGAAAACAGTTAGGTTTCCTAGATTGAAAACAGTTAGGTTTCCTAGAATCCAAAAACTTATGAATTCTACGGTAAGTAAGCCCAAAACTGTTGGCTTATGCTCCGGCTTGATCCACATGGGGCAATAGCCGTTCGCTCATAACTTAAAGTGAGACCGTCTCGGGCTTATCCGCATTGACTCGAGCACGGAAATCCTCAATAGTCATTGTCAACCCTTCTTGCAGAGCAATGGTGGGTTCCCACCCTAAAAATTGTTGTGCCTTCGTGATGTCTGGCTTGCGACGACGGGGGTCATCTTGGGGCAGTGGCTCAAACTTAATATCGTTCGATGGATTGACCATTTCCTGAATTGTTTGAGCCAATTGTAGAATGGTATATTCGCCAGGATTTCCCAAGTTTATAGGGCCAATATAATCACCATTCATCAGGCGCATGAGACCATCTACGAGGTCAGAAGCATAGCAAAAGCTCCGTGTCTGCGATCCATCTCCATAGACGGTGATCGGATTTCCTTTTAGTGCTTGAACGATAAAATTGCTAACGACGCGGCCATCATTTTCAAGCATTCTTGGGCCGTACGTATTGAAGATACGTGCAACTCGAATATCTACGTCATTCTGACGATGATAGTCAAAGGCTAAAGTCTCAGCAACACGCTTGCCCTCGTCATAGCAGCTCCGAATACCAATGGTGTTTACATTGCCACGATACTCTTCTGGCTGAGGATGCACGTCTGGGTCTCCATAGACCTCAGATGTAGAGGCAAGCAGAAAACGAGCTTTGACACGCTTGGCAAGGCCTAGCATGTTCAGCGTTCCCATGACATTTGTCTTGATTGTTTTAACTGGGTTGTATTGATAATGGACGGGAGATGCTGGACAAGCCAGGTGATAAATCTGGTCAACTTCAAGACGAATAGGGTCAGTAATATCGTGTCGAATTAATTCAAAATATGGGTTGTTGAACCACTTTAGAATGTTTCTTTTATGGCCGGTATAAAAATTATCCAAACATATCACGTCGTGACCTTGATCCATGAGCCGATCAATTAGATGCGATCCAATAAAACCCGCGCCACCGGTAACAAGAATTCTCATAAAAAAACTCACTCAATTCAAATATTCAGCGATTCTACTTGCTTGTTTTATTTGTCACTAGCGTAACTAAATATACAAGCTCTCCCCTATGTCTAATTAGTATAAGTAGCTAGCCATAATTAAACATAACCTTCCAAACCCTGTGCCGCCCGCGCAGCAGGCGGCACAGGGTTTGGTTTTTTGGTTTTAATTACGTCCAGGTACTTATCAACCATGCCAGAGCTTCTGACTACCTCATTCATTACACAATGCAGATTCATAGAATCTTGAATTTGATTCAAATATCTATCACGAGACTCGGGGATCATCCCACTTGCAATGAAACAGTCAAATGCAAGTTGACCATTGAGGTAGGTACAGCCCAGCTTTAACAGACGACTCGATAGCTGGTCGGTTCCATCATCTTCTGTCGCACCACTTGTGCGGGAGGACTACACCTCAATTCTCACCTCTGGCCATGTTTTCATGAAAGTGGGATGCTCCCAGAGACTTGTTACTCTGATAAAGTAGGCATCTAGTTTAAACCTTTACATAATCTGAAAGCTCACATAAAGTACAACCTCTAGAATGCATCTCAGCGCGCCACACATCTTATGTAGTGACTCGTTTAATTATGCCCATAAGCTTAGAAGTTATAGCAATCCTCGATTCACTGCAAATAGAGAAACAGCCGATGGCATTGCGTCAACATAGATAAGATGCGCCCAAACATGAGACAAACCAGCATTCTCAATGGAAACGCGTTAGGTTTTTATATTCCCGATAAGGTTATCCTTCCGGAAGGATAATCTTCAGCCTCCCACTAATTTTCACGAGATAAATCGCTAGTCATAATTAGCGTACCCTTCCAAATCCTGTGCCGCCTGCTGCGCGGGCAGCACAGGATTTGGAGCCTTGCTTTTAATGACGTCTAGGTACTTAGCAGGGAGGTGCGAGAGACGTTCAATGCACCTAAAAATAACTACCTGAACACTTCTACACCTGCACACCTCGACATCAGCAATTTTTTCTTTCTGTCGACGGAGCTGATAGAAAGTCCGCATACTACATTTGTAGTATAATCGTTGATCACAATACTCCGTTCACTTGGGATGCATTCGAGGCAGGTCTTTATGTCTTCCTTCAAAGATATTGTCAATTATTTCCGCCCCTATTGGGCGATCGCCATCTTTAGCATCATTGCAAGTAGTCTGTTCGAGATTATTGATCTCCTAGTACCTTATGCAACGGGACAAATTCTCAATGTCTTGTCTACAGGAGATGTTGACCCATTGAGTCGTACAGTCATTGCGTCACTGGCAGGATTGGCTGGATGGCCCGTTGATCGAACCACGATGTTGGGAGTCTTGCTTGGAGTGATCTTTGTCGTCACGGTTGTTCGTGCCCCCATTCAGCCGTGGCTGGGAACGTGGTTTCACTGGGATATTCCACTGCGATCGCGCCGAGATCAGGCGAGTCGAGTGATTGAAAAACTACTGACGCTCCCACTTGAGTTTTTTGATGAAAACAATCCGGGGCGCATTGCAGGCCGTGTCGCACGGGGGTTGTCAAACCACACCTGGACCTATCCCGAAGTGGCGGGGCAGCTATTGCCGAAGCTCTTTCGCGTGCTTGGCATCTTTGTGGTGATTAGCTTTATAGAATGGCGCATTGCGGTTCTATTTTTAATTTCCTTTGTATTTATCCTTAGTTTCACCTGGCATAAACTCCAGCGGCTGATCAAGCGCGAAGCTATTCTCGATCGGTACATGGAAAATACCGAAAGTCGCACGTCTGAGATTATTACGAACATCAAGACAGTCAAAGCGTTTGCCACCGAGGGCAAAGAGCTAAAGCGTCAACAAGAGCGACTTCAACGAGAGTTCACGGTGGTAGATTATGCCATTCACCGGGGCTATGTCCGATTATTTACGTGGCAGCGGTCGGTGATTCAAAGCTGTGTGTTTGGCATCTTGGCATTAACCTTGTTCGCCACCGTTCGAGGACAGATTTCTCTAGGGCATTTCATTACTACGTTAACGATTTCCAGCATGGCCTTTTCTGAGCTGGAACCGATTAGTATCGTGGCTGAAGTGTTTGCCCGTCGCTATGCTTCCATGTTGCGCTTCCATGAATTCATGAAGCAGCCGAGTGGTGTGGATGCCGCGAGTCTAGAGACAAATCCAGATGCGGTCACGCAATACCAGTTCACGGGCAAGATTCATTTCTGCCATGTGTCCTTTGCCTATGAGCGCGATCGCCCCATTCTCAACGACATCGATTTGCTGATTGAACCCAACCAAACGGTGGCGTTGGTCGGTCGATCGGGGTCAGGGAAATCGACTCTTGTGAAACTTCTGTTCCGATATTTTGAGCCCCACTCGGGTCGCATCTTGATAGATGGACAGGACATTCGACAGCTGGACGTCACTGGATATCGCCGTCGATTGGCGATCGTGCATCAAGACGTTGACGTGTTCAATGGGTCTTTGCTGGATAACCTAACCTATGGCAATCCAGGGGCAACCTTTGAGCAGGTTGAGTTTGCCTGTCGAGTTGCGCGAGTCGATGAGTTCATCCACATGTTGCCAAAGGGATATCAGACGGTGGTCGGAGAGCGCGGCGTACGGCTGTCGGGTGGACAACGTCAACGGTTGGGCATCGCCCGTGCGCTATTGGTCGATCCAGATGTGCTGGTATTTGATGAGGCAACATCTAGTTTGGACTACGAGTCTGAGCGGTCAATTCAACTGGCGATGCGGAGTATCTTGGGAACCCGAACAACGGTGATCATTGCTCATCGTCTAAGTACCGTTCGAGACGCGGATAAAATCGTTGTGCTCGATCAAGGGCAGATTGCAGAAGTGGGCAATCACGAGGAATTGCTTCACCAGGGTGGTATTTATCATCGCCTCCATGCGCTGCAAGAATCAGGAGAATTGATGGCCTAATCGACATTGATTGTCCTACACGATTTGGCAACGTTTACAGAGGAACGAGGGTTTGGGGCGCGAAACGTGCGCCCCAAACCCTTATTTCTTCGCTGCAATGTTGAGACGTTTACCAAGTCATGGGTTCTAAGTACCCGGACATAATTGAAATCAAACTCTAAATCCTGTGTCGCTCACGCAGTGGTCGGTGCAGGGTTTGGAAGGATTCGTTTGATGATGGCTACTTCTCCAAATCCCTGAGGTTTTCAAAAGCTCAGAGTCTTAGGTTAGGAGAGCTTGAACACCTTTGAAGGTAAGGGCTGCATCAAAATGTATAGCGTTGTCTAAGTGATGAAATTGGCTGTGGATATGCTGTTGGAGAAATGCGCCATCTCCCCCTGTCAACAACACAGGGCTTTCAGGATAGAGACGTTGCCAATCATCAACAAAATCTCGAATTCCTGACAAGACAGTATGAACAATACCGCTGCGAATCGCAGCAGCGGTTGTGGTTGCCCATCGAGGGATGGGTTCTGCCGTCGAAGAGGACTGTGTGGACAACTCTGTCGCTAACGAGAACTCGATATCTGGCAAGGTGGCGGTCTGTTGCGTGAGCGATCGCCCCTGCAACCGTAATCCAGGTAGAATTGCGCCGCCGATGATGCGGCGATCGCCATCAACACCCGTTAGAGTCAGTGCGGTTCCTCCATCAATCACCATGTTTGGAAATCCGTAGATTTGACCTGCTCCGAAGACTGCGAGCGCTCGATCAATGCCCATGGAGGAATAGAGTCCCTGGAGTGGAATTTGATCTAAGGTGATGAGGTGAGCTGGGATATGCTGCCGCCAGCGCTCTGTTTGTTCGGGGACAACGGATGCAATCAGCAGAGGTGGGGGGATGGACATTTGTTGCTGTAACTCTTGGGGAGCCAGCTGTAGCAATGCACCCAACGAATCAGATTGAGAGAATAGTGAGGCGATCGCCGTCTGGTCAACATGCTCGGTATCCCACGTAGCCATTATCGTCTCACGAGACAATAATACCCAGTGCAATCGAGAGTTGCCAATGACCAGTGCAAGTCGCATGGGATTGTTTGCCATCCGATCAATTTCACCATTGGGCGATCGCATTCAGCGATCAATCAAGCGAAACCTACTGGTGTGTGGGCGAGAGGTTGTGAGGCTGCCTCGCCCACACAACCTCTCGGCCCCCACACCATTGAGTGCGATGTGACTCGCATGTCTGATTACATCGCTTTACATCGCTGAATGGAAACGAGGCCCAAGCCCCACAGCACCGGCATAGACGGCCTGATCTCCCAATTCAGATTCGATGCGCAGCAGGCGATTGTATTTTGCAATCCGCTCGCTACGACAAAGCGACCCTGTTTTGATTTGCCCAGCGCGAGTAGCCACGGCTAAATCAGCAATGGTCGTATCTTCTGTCTCCCCAGAACGATGACTAATAACAGAGGCATAACCGCTACGAGTTGCCAGATCAATGGTTTCCAACGTTTCGGTCAAGGAACCGATTTGATTGAGCTTAATCAAAATCGAGTTACCTGCACCTTGGTCAATGCCCTTTTGAAGGCGAATGGGGTTGGTTACGAATAGATCATCACCCACCAACTGGATGCGATCGCCCATCTTTTCTTCCATCAACTGCCAGTGGCTCCAATCTTCCTCATGAAGTCCATCTTCAATAGACACGATGGGATATTGACTGGCGAGGGACTCCATGTAGGCAATCATCTCTGATGGAGAATGGGTTGCTCCATCATATTGATACTGACCATCGTCAGTGTAGAGTTCAGTGGCGGCAACGTCTAGAGCCAACGCCACCTCTTCTCCAGGCCGATATCCGGCTTTCTCGATCGATTCAATAATCAAATCCAGGGCTTCTTGGTTTGATCCCAAATTAGGAGCAAATCCACCTTCATCGCCGACACCTGTCAGCAGCCCTTTGCCTTTCAACACCTTGCTCAAGGCTCCAAAAACCTCAGCTCCCCAACGCAACGCTTCTTGGAAAGAGGCGGCTCCCCAGGGCACAATCATGAATTCTTGTATATCCACATTGTTGTCTGCGTGGGCACCCCCATTGATGATGTTCATCAGTGGCACCGGCAACACGTTGGCCATCGGGCCGCCCAAGTAGCGATAGAGGGGAAGATCGAGTGCATTCGCCGCGGCTTTTGCATTGGCGAGAGATACGGCCAAAATCGCATTGGCTCCTAGATTTGCTTTGTTGTTCGAGCCGTCCATTTCAATCATGGCCCGATCAATCGCCATCTGATTTAGCGCGTCCATCTCCAGTAAGCTGGGAGCAATTTTCTCTTCGACGTTGACAACAGCCTTGAGAACGCCTTTGCCGCTATATCGACTCTCATCATCGTCACGCAGCTCATGAGCTTCAAACGTTCCAGTGGATGCGCCACTGGGCACCTGAGCTAGTCCCATTGCCCCGTTCACAAGATGAACCTCGGCTTCAACTGTGGGGCGGCCTCGCGAGTCTAATATTTCTCTGGCATGAATGGTTTCAATCGCAGTGTCAAATGCATACATCGTGTTCTCATCCCTCAAAACGATAAAATCAAGTAGATAGGCATCAATAAACTCAAGTGAAAAACCTGGGGATTGCCCCTCAGGGGCAATCCCCAGGTTTTTAGGTTTTCAATTTAATACCGCCGAGCTACTTACTGCGGTCAAAGGTTCGGACATCGCGTCACTACGCAAAAACTCAGGATACATGGCGATGTTTATTACATCCCCTGTTTTTAGGGTCATCTGAAATTAGCAGAGCCTCATTCGAGAGGCAAGGGATTTACAATTTGTATTGTGTTTCACAACACAATACAAATTGCTCCTACAAGAGTAAGTAGGCACTCATCAAGGAGGATGTTTTACTTTGAAAAGTTCATGTCGGGTAAATTCGTGTCGGGTAAATTCGCTATGACAAAACCGAAGATCGCCTACTCGGATGCCTTCACATTCAAAGGGTATCTCTGCCCAAGCATGTATGGCCCAAAAGTTATGGCTCACAAGTTATGGCCCAAAAGTTATGGTTTCGTTGTTTTTTGTATAGCCCGTGACTTTAATCACCAGAAAAAGCAGGACAACGACGACTGCTTAAACATTTCCCTAAAAAAATATTAAATTTCAGGCTATTTTTAACCGCTGTGATGACAGCGATACAATAAAAAAGATTTAAAGATTTGCTGAACTGCACGTAAGGGACATAGACCGTATGCGAATGCTACACACGATGATACGTGTTGGAAATCTCGAAGAGTCGCTGACGTTCTATTGCGATGTCTTAGGGATGAAACTCCTGCGCCAGAAAGATTATCCTGGTGGCGAATTTACTCTGGCCTTTGTTGGCTATGGAGATGAGGCAGATAATACCGTGATTGAGTTGACCCACAACTGGGGACAAGACTCTTACACGATTGGCGATGCATATGGGCACATTGCTCTCGGCGTTGACGATATCTATGCGACCTGTGATGCCATCAAGGCAAAAGGTGGGAAGGTGGTTCGCGAACCCGGTCCGATGAAGCATGGATCAACGGTAATTGCATTTGTTGAAGATCCCACCGGTTACAAGGTTGAGTTAATTCAGCTAAAGACTCCCAATTCTGCCCACGCAAGCGAACAAACGGAACCTCAGCTTGCCACCTAGTCACGTGATTAAGCTGTTAGCTATTTAAATTGCGTGGCTGACCCCGCCTCTGGTGCATGGCTTATTTGATGATGGGAGAAGAATAGACGACGTCTCCTATCGTGGATGATAGAGAAGTCGCCACACTTCTATCATCAGTAGATAAGCCCTGCATTGGGTCAAGGACGTGGTTCTGAAAGAAGATGAGTTACCTTTTGTGATAGACATGCGCTTGGGAATTTTGCCATCCTACGCACGATTGCGATCAATTTATTCCGTCAGAATCGATATGACTCTATCACCCAAGGCATTGATATGCTGGCAAACGATGTGCATCGTTTATTTTCCAATAGATCAGCTCTGGGTAACTTAGGGGGGCTAATCCATTACTCCAGATATTACGTTAAGGGACTTGCTAGAAAATAAAGTACCAATAGAGGGGCGGCGGGCGTA
>JBCCWF010000244.1:0-9641 GCA_039194035.1 Cyanobacteria bacterium P01_E01_bin.6
ATAGGTAACCGTCTCACCCACCAACTGACGGCGCAGGCGATCGCTGGCGTCACGAATGCATTCGATATCGTCCGGGCTCGTCACCGACAGCAGTGCCGTCGCTTCATCAACTGACAGCTCCCGTCCATCCAAAACCTCTCGTAGGCAAGACGCTAGATTGTGTAAACCACCTGGAGGGCGATCGCTGGTATTGGAAAGAGCGTTAAGGTGCAATCTCGGATGCCTCGCCATCTAGCGATTCAGTCTCAGTCGTGTTTGGTTCACTGGTGCTAGGAGCGGAGACAGCATCGTCCTCCACTGCCGTAGAGTCATCTGCCGCCGGAGCGGCTGAGGTCTCTTCGCCAGGGGCTGCGCTGGGCTCCTCTTGGAAAATTTCGGGGCCAAATCGGCGATCTTGTGCGGTGCGGAAGCGAGTCACCTCATCATCAACTGACTCTTCTCGCAATCCCCAAGGTTCGTCTTGGCTTTGCTCCAAACGGCGGGAGGCATCAATTAAGCCGTTAATATTCAGTCCGTTGTCTCCGAACACCTCGGTCTGGTTGCGGTTGGGATCGAAAACATCATTCACGTTATCGCTGGACTGCGCCCGAGCGGGAGCCGCGATCGCCAATCCCATGACTCCAATGGCGGCGACAGCTAAACCCAGAACGGACGACCCCTTAACAGATGCCACTTGGTTGATACTCTTGCTCACAGTCTTCCTCCTGAACTCGCATCCCAACAGTATGGTTGTGGCTGATTACGATTGTGCCTGATGTCGACTTAGGCCGATTACTTTCATGCTACCGCTATCCTACAAAGTCTCCAGGTAGCGGCAAAGTCTCTAGGTAGCGGCGATCCTCCTCCGATAAGGTTGCCCGTTCGAGCAGATCGGGTCTGCGATCGCGGGTGCGCTTCAACTGTTGCTGTCTGCGCCATTGGGCGATCGCGCCGTGATTCCCAGAGCGGAGGATCGGAGGCACTTCCCAGTCTCGAAATTCCACCGGACGCGTGTATTGAGGATAGTCCAACAGCCCATCTTCAAAGCTTTCGTATTTAAGGGAATCGGTTTTACCGACAGTGCCGGGTAGCAACCGCACTACCCCATTCACCACCGTCAGGGCTGGAATCTCACCGCAGGTGAGCACGAAATCCCCCAGCGATACCTCCCGCGTCACCAAATTCTGTCGCACCCGCTCGTCTATCCCTTCGTAATGACCGCAGAGCAACACGAGTTGATCCAGCTGAGAAAACTCCTCCAGCAAAGGCTGAGTCAGTGGTTCCCCTTGAGGGGTCATCAGCACGATTTCGCGCTTAGGCAAGCTGGGCAGTGACTCGACAGCGGCAAACAGCGGCTCGGGTTTGAGCAGCATGCCAGCTCCGCCGCCGTAGCATTCGTCATCTACTTTGCGGTGTTTATCGGTGGTGAAATCTCTGGGGTTCGTGCAATGGAGATCGGCGATACCGGCAGCGATCGCTTTTCCCAACAGGCTGGTGTTGAACGGGGAGGTAAAAAAGTCGGGAAACAGGGTGACTATATCGATGCGCACGGGTCCAGCCAGGTGTGAAGAATAAAGGCATATGTATGCATGGTTCGCCCGAGCTTGAGTAGAAAGCTCCAAAGCTGAGTGACCAAACTACCGCACTTGCCCCATCTATTGTCTGCGCGCTACCTGCTCTCTGTCTAACGAAATCCTGGCTAGCCGAACGCGTATCCCAAGCTGATTGGATGAGATTGGGGTGGGGCGAGACTGCGCGATCGAGCTAGTTCGGGGAGTCGTTCTCAGATGTCCCGTTCTGTGAAGACCGTAACTGTTCCAGCTCTGCTTTCAGCGCGGCAATTTCTGCAGTTAGAGCGGTGACTTCTGCAGAGCCATTGCCGGAGACACTGTCCGACTCATCTGTGATGTCGACGACTTCAATTTTGGTGGGTACGGAGTTGCTGGTGCGGTTAGCAGCGGTGCTGCTCCACCAAGAGTCCATCTGGCGGCGGGCTTCCATCTCGGTTTCTTCCCCCTTGACGGCCATCTCGTCCGCAAGCTGGTTGAAGTTTTCGCTGAACTGCTTAAAGTTCTGGTTGCGCTTGTTGGTGTCTTGCAGAATCTCTACGAAGCTGGCTGCCGTACCAAATGCGATGCGACGAGCCCGAGTGAACAGCTCCTGCATGTCATGTGCCGTGCTCATTGTTCAGCCTCTGTTTCACACTGTTGCGTTGTGGTTCACGCTTTCACTCTAATCGATGGAAATTTTTTCAGCCGGATTTATAAGGAGATATTCGGGAGAGGTAAGGCATCTTATTTGATGGCTTGGATTCGTTGCTGTGGTTGAGGGCGATCGCTGTCTGTTGGAGGGGGACAAAAATCCAACATGAGGGTTGACATCGGTTCCCCCTATAGCGATTATGGTAAAGCTGAAAGACGGGCGATCACCGTTGTACAGCGATTTTGCGGGTGTAGCTCAGTGGTAGAGCTTCTCGTTGCCAACGAGACGGTCGAGCGTTCGAATCGCTTCACCCGCTTGTCTTAGCCTTTCACAGCTAATTGTTCTACCTCTTTGGTCGCTTAATCGAAGTGGCCTTTTGTATTTGTAGCAACCTTGTCCAATTTTGGTCATTTCGAATCAGATTTGCGGGCTGTATTTGCACGGAATTGGTGCGGTGGCGTGATGAGACAACAGTGCTGGGTAACTGTTCAGCGTTGCATATTGAATGCCTAAGCTGAGACTCGCGTAATTGCCCAACAGCCGGTCACAACCGGTCACAACAATGGTCGGCAGCGCTTAGTCTCCAAGCAGTTCCGCCGGTTCGTCGAATATAATCGCTGTCAAAGATATAGCGAACAGATCAAACGCTGTGGCCCACCCTCTTATGCCAAAGGTATAGGGTTTTAGAACGATTGAATGCTGCCAAAGAGGCAGTTACGATACTGCGATCGGCTGGTTAGCACAAGCTGGTAACTCTTTTCTGTTGCGCCTATAGCTGAGAGAATTCCAGGGTTAGATAGTCAAATTTAACAATGAGAAAGAATAAAGTGGTGTAGCTTTGTGTATTGGCGATGGGTTGTTGCATTCCTAGCTAGAAAAGCTATGGCCAAAATGTGTGAACGGCAAATAGCTATTGTGTTTATAAAAACAAGCGAGCGTGAGAAGCCGTAGGCGATAGGCATCCCGGCATCCCCAAGAATTGGTCATTAGGCAATTGCAATTTAGCGACCCTCTGGTTGGAGACCTTCTGCCCCTCACTGTTAGTGGTACCTAGATGACATTGCTTTCTCCATATCACCCGGATAAGTCAATATAAGGCTGCCGTATTGACGATGGCGGCCATCTGGTATTTGTATCGAGGAAGACGGAGAGAAGATGCCACTGCAGCACCACTCAATGGGCTCGCTAGAGATCTCTGTTATTCCCAATCGAAACAAATGCTTAAATACCCTATTAATCGGCTGATAAATCACTTCACGTCCCAAGCTGTTCCAACACCATCAGCCGTTTAATGCGTAATGCTCTCAGCTGGATTTTTACTTCCTAAGTTTGCTTGTGGTCTATATTTTCAGGAGCTTCTACATGGCAATACTATTTCTATTTAGGTTGTTCGTGACAACTACTCCTGAAGAAAATCCTTGGAGCTTCTTCAGATTCCGGAAGAGCTGATTGCCTATACGTCCTACTCTTTAACGTTGTATCGATATATTGATGACTTGTCCTCTGTTATCGGCCGTATGCAGGAGATGATAGGCTTGCCCTAACTCTTGACCGACACCTCATCTGATTGCTACTTATCAGTAGAAGTGGATGGCTACAGAGTTGATTAGCATTGACTTGAACGGGTTGGTTACGCTATTTCCAAATGGTTTCATGAGTGCAGCAGAGGTAACAGTAAAGCATCCTTTTATCGATGTTACGGAAGCTTACAGGAAAGGGGTAGTAACGCCGGGTATGTTTGGAAGAGGATCTCGAGAAAGAGCCGATCTTGGCAGCTAATTATACCCACACCTAAATCTTTGACTGATTGGATTGGAGCACCGATGAAGCGTCCCGAACTAATTAGAGATACTCAACAATAGCGGTAGAACTCAGTCACAACACTATCAGAACATGCGAATTCTCAAGGATGGCTTCTACGGTTCCCCAAAACCTTATTATTTAGAGGGCTACGGAGGGTAAGTTGCTTAAATAGAGTATGCCGCCATAGAAAGGACATCCGCACCCGTCGAATATGATAAGAAATATGCCAGTCCTGTCCATCTTCGTATAAAATGAGCGAGTATCCACTTAGGCATAATAGAGTTGTATGTTTAGTTAATGGCAAGCAGAATTGAATTATAGATTTAAATAACCTAGAAACTGTGTGAGAGAAAGTTGAAGTTTAGGTGCTGTTACCACTATCCAATTAAGCACAAATCTGGCTATTGCTGCATGTGAAGGGCTGATTGCTTGCATACCTAGAGAGGTTGGTGATGAAAGTTGGAATCTTAGCTGGCGGAATGGGTACCCGTCTTGCACCAGAGACAGAAACCAAACCAAAGCCAATGGTTCAAATTGGAGAGCAACCTATTTTATGGCACATCATGAAAATGTATTCCCACTATGGGTTTAATGAGTTCGTAATTGCTCTGGGATACAAAGGTGAAATTATCAAGAAGTACATGACTGACTACTGTGCATTGAGCAGTAGTCTTACCGTAGATTTTAAAACAGGTGAGCTTAGAAACCATTCAGAGTCAAAGCTCGATTGGAAGGTAGATTTAATCGAAACAGGGTTATCTACAAATACAGGAGGGCGTATAAAGAGGCTGGCTCCCTATCTTGGAGACGGACAAACATTTATGCTGACCTGGGGAGATGGTGTATCCGATATAAATCTAAACGACTTACTAGATTTTCATAAATCACATGGCAAATTAGCAACCTTGACTGCAGTTCGTCCTCCGGCTCGGTTCGGGCACTTAGATTTGGAGGGCGATCGCATCGTTGAATTTTCAGAAAAAGTCCAGACTCGAGAAGGTTGGATCAATGGTGCCTTCTTTGTCTTAGAACCTGAAATATTTGATTATATCCAAGGAGACAATAGTCAGTGGGAGAAATCACCATTAGAGAACTTAGCTAAGGATGGTGAACTTATGGCCTTTCGTCATCATGGTTTTTGGCAATGTATGGATACTGCGCGCGATAAAAAACTACTGCAAAATCTATGGAAAAGTGGAAAAGCACCGTGGAAGATATGGAAAGATCGTCAACCTGCATGCCCCATTAGTTAACAATATAGTTCTGATTAGGTAAGTAAAATATCAGAATTAAGGATTTAGCATCGTATTTATAGAACAGAATCTTGACTATGAAGATACTAGTAACTGGTCATAATGGCTACATAGGAACTGTACTAGTTCCTATGCTTTTGAGTGAGGGATATGACGTAGTAGGTTTAGACAGCGATCTCTACGAAAAAAGTACATTTGGGGGAAACGTACCAAAAACTGCAGAATTACGTAAAGATATTCGAGACGTTACAGTATCGGACATTAAAGGATTTGACGCAGTACTCCATTTGGCTGGTTTATCTAACGATCCTTTAGGTAACCTTAACCCCGATCTGACTTATGAAATCAATCATACAGCTTCCGTAGAATTAGCAAAGATTTCGAAATCAGCAGGTGTTAGTCGATTCATTTTTTCTTCTTCATGTAGTAATTATGGTGCAGGTGGCAAGGATTGGTTGACAGAGAACTCTGCGTTAAACCCTGTGACACCCTATGGAGAATCAAAGGTCTGGGTAGAGCGAGATGTAGCAAAGCTGGCTAGCGAAGAGTTCAGCCCTACGTTTCTTCGTAACGCAACTGCGTATGGCGTTTCTCCAAGACTTAGATTTGATTTGGTGTTGAATAATTTAGTGGCTTGGGCGTTTACAACAGGCCGTGTTTATATTAAAAGTGATGGAACTCCCTGGCGTCCAATAGTACATATTTCTGATATATCCAGAGCTTTTATTGCAGTGCTTAAGTCACCCCGCGAAAAAGTACATAACCAAACATTTAATGTTGGACGGAACAAAGACAATTATCAGATCAAAGATTTAGCCAATATTGTTAAACAAACAGTGCCCGGTTGTGAAATTGAATATGCCGCTGGAGGTGGACCTGATAAGCGTTGCTATAGAGTAGATTGCAGCAGGATTGCTGCTGTACTACCATCCTTCGAGCCAACATGGAATGCACATTTAGGAGCAAAAGAACTATATGATGCTTACAAAGTAGTAGGTCTAACTCTTGAAGATTTTGAAGGACCTCGCTATCAGCGTATTGCTCATATCAAAAAACTTCTCTCTGAGAATAAACTAGATGAAAGTCTACGCTGGAAGAAAGATGTAGTAGCTTGATAGAACTATTTTTGAACCGTGTGTTTTCTCTTTTTCTTCTAGCGACATAAACTGAAACTATGTAGATATACTTTTGTTGAAAGCTACTCTAATCAACTATATGCTTTGTTCGAGCGATCTACTGATTAGAGCATAGTATATCAGAGCATTTCAGAATTAAATAGATAACATCTATTTTTTGGAAACGTAGAGCATGAGAATATTAATCCTCCTAAACCTTTACGCACTAAAGCAATATCATGTCCAAGCCAAATAATTTCGAAAAGTCTCAGATTTTAGGAATAGACGATTCAGAAGTAAACTGTCGATCTTGCGGCAATTCTAAACTCGAGCGAATCATCGACTTTGGCTTTACCCCACTCGCAGACAACTTGCTAACAGAATCTGCACTTAGAAGTCCTGAATATACAGCTGCACTCGATCTAGTGTTTTGTCCTGAATGTAGCTTGGTACAGATTACCCAATCAGTCCCTCCTGAAATACTGTTTTGTCAAGACTATCCGTACTTTTCTTCTGTATCATCTTCTTTACAAGAACATTTTCATCAGAGTGCAAAAAGCATCATTTCCGATCGGCAGCTGAACGAAAAAAGTTTGGTCATTGAGGCTGCTAGTAATGATGGTTACATGTTGAGAAACTTCCAAGAGTTTCAGATTCCAATACTTGGTATCGATCCTGCTTCCGGTCCCGTTGAAGTTGCAAGGGCTAATGGGATACCTACCCTCTGCACGTTCTTCACTAAAGATTTAGCCGAGCAGCTTCGTTGCAAAGATAAGTTGGCAGATATTTTTTTGGCAAATAATGTCCTTGCGCATGTACCAGATTTGAACGGTTTTGTTGAAGGAATTAATATTCTGCTGAAATCAACAGGAGTGGCTGTTATTGAGGTTCCTTACATTGTCGATCTTGTAGAACAGTGCGAGTTTGATACTATCTACCATCAACATCTTTGCTATTTCTCTGTGACTGCTTTAGATCGATTATTTAGAAGAAATAATCTTTTCATAAACAAAATTCAACGCACTTCAATTCATGGAGGATCGTTGAGGTTTTTTGTACAGAAAAATGAAGCAGTAGAACAATCGGTTCATGTTCTCCTTTCCGAGGAAAGAAATAATAGGGTAGATCGGTTGAGCTATTACCAAAGATTTGCCGATCGAGTTTCCCGATTCAAACAAGAACTTCTAGATATGTTGTGGAGCATCAAGAAGCAAGGAAAAACAATAGCAGGTTATGGTGCCGCTGCAAAGGCTACTACTATGCTGAGCTATGCAGGAATTGACAAATCATTAGTTGACTTTATTGTCGATCTAAATTCATTTAAGCATGATAAGTTCATGAGTATAAGCCATATCCCTATATTTCCAACAGAAAAACTGTTGAGCAACATGCCGGACTATGTTCTTATACTAGCTTGGAATTTTTCTGATGAGATTATTAATCAGCAATCTGAGTATCAAAAAAGGGGAGGAAAATTCATCATACCAATTCCACGGCCTCTCATAATCTAAGAGCTTCTCATTTGTCTTATTATTACCTCTTTAGCTTTCTCATCATAATCGACGATCTGTCCTGGCAAAGTTATGTAGAATTAATATTAACTACATATTTAATGGTTTTCTCTATAAATCGATATTTTTTAAATCATGGACATTGAGAAAGAATATAAAAAGGTTAACAGCAAAGACGCACTGCGAAAGACTGACTATTGTCCCTGCTGTAACCATAGTCAATTATCGATTTTCTACGAAGTTTATCAGGTTCCAGTTCACAGCTGCCTAATGTTAGACAGTCAAGAGGAGGCTCTTAGCTTCCCATGTGAAGATGTGATTTTAGCCTTTTGTAATCACTGTGGATTTATTACTAACCTTGTCTTCGAGCCACGTTGGTCTGCATATGCAGAAAACTATGAAGATCAGCAAAGCTTTTCGCCGACTTTTAACAAATTTGCCTTGAAAATTGCAGAGAATTTGATCTCTAGATATCAACTGCACAATAAAGATATAGTAGAAATTGGCTGTAGTAAAGGAGACTTTTTGATTCTCCTGTGCGAGTTAGGGAACAACAGAGGTATTGGAATAGATCCCAGTGTTCTTCCAGGTAGGATTGAAAGCGAAGCTGCTGCACGCGTAGAATTTATTTCAGAGTATTACTCATTAGAGCATTCTAGATATAAAAAAGATTTACTTTGTTGTCGTCATACCTTAGAACATATTCACCCGGCCTATCAATTTTTATCTACAGTCCGAAAATCAATTGAAAAGCTTGATACTCCTGTTTTCTTTGAGATTCCTGATACTATTCGTGTACTGAAAGCTGCGGCTTTTGAAGATATCTATTACGAGCATTGCTCTTATTTTACTCCAGGTTCTTTAGCATCTCTTTTTAGGTCTTGTGAATTTTCTATAGAAGATATTTATTTGGATTATAATGACCAGTACCTTTTAATTGAAGCAGCTTCTGCTGATTATGAGTCAACTATCCGTCATCCATTAGAGGAGAATATCGAACAGCTGACGCATTATGTAAAGGAGTTCCAGGTATTGATAGAAAAGAAACTAAACTGGTGGAGGAAAAATTTACAACTATGGTATGAAAACGGAGATAAGGTAATCATCTGGGGATCGGGTTCAAAGTGTGTAGCATTTATGACGACTCTTCATGTCTCCGATCAGATTGAGTATGTAGTCGATATTAACCCTCACCGACATGGAAAGTTTATTCCGGGTGTAGGTAAAGAAATTAAATCTCCAGAATTTCTTAGAAAAAGTAAACCTGACCGAATTATTATTATGAATGCTATCTATCGTGAAGAAATACAAGATATTGCATGCAAGTTGGGCATTGCTTCAGAGATGATTGCTCTTGGGGATGAACATGAATATCTTTAGTATAGCTTTATGCTTAAAACCCCTAATATTTAATTTATGTACTTTTTGCTAGTAATTTAATTGAAAGTTGCTGCCATGTTCTCATATACGTCCAGTCACTAACTTGTCAATCAATTTCTGACTAATTTTTGAATTTTATGTTATTAAAAAAGTCAAGAAACCGTTTTGATTATTCTTGGAAAGAATTCCAATAGTCGATCCTTAGAGTTTATGTTTGAATCTTATGCTAAATGTTTTTTTAATGTTGTTTTGATGATTTTTTAAACACAATATTTGATTTTAAATTCATGGTCTCAGACACGCTAGTAGAAACTACCCACTTTCAGTGGGAGGCTTTAGCATGGCTCTGTTTGTGATGAAGTCTGAGGTAAAGCAGTGAAATGTCGAAGAATCGACAT
>JBCCWF010000245.1:0-9627 GCA_039194035.1 Cyanobacteria bacterium P01_E01_bin.6
TCCTTTTTGAATAAACAGAAGTCTTGTAAACCAAATCATTAGTTGAAATCAATCTTTTTCCAGTAAGCTATTGATCTATTTGAATTTTATGTAGGAAGAGAGGTGTGCCCATATTGCTTTGGAACTGCCTACATTCAATCTCTTAGTGCCAAAATATTCCGCTTGACGTACAGCGTACATTCTGGTAATATATCCTATGATTGGAAGTTATAGGAATAAAGACACAGAAAGCTTCGCCAACGGCAAAGCCGTCAAGAAGTGGGAGCCGTTCCGTCGTCAGGCGGAGAAGCGGCTTCGGATTCTGGAAGCTGCATCATCATTAGCCGATTTGGCCGCGTTGAAGGGGAATAGGCTGGAGAAGCTGAAAGGAGATCGGAAGGAGCAATATTCGATCAGGATCAATGATCAATGGCGGATATGCTTTCGATGGTCGGATACGGAAGGGGCTTCAGATGTTGAAATCTGTGACTACCATTAGAGAAAGGGAGATAGGAAAATGACACGAACACCAATACATCCGGGCGAGATCCTCGCCGATGAGCTGGAGGAGATTGGCGTTAAGCCAACCCATCTAGCTGAGGCGATTGACGTACCGGCAAACCGCATATCAGCAATCGTCAACGGCAAGCGGTCGATCACCGCCGACACATCGTTGAGGCTGGGGCACTATTTTGGACAGGCTGAGGACTTCTGGCTCAAGCTACAGGCCAGCTATGAGCTCGATCTGGACCGCCAGAAGATGAAGGAAATGGGCTTGGCCTTAGACAAAATCGTAAAACGCCACCGCGTCACGGAGCATGCATAGGCCAGCTCGTGCAATAGCCAAATCTGAAAAAACTATGAAGAAAAACCATTTCCCGTGCTATAGACGGATGGTTGAGAAGGCGCCCAAATTCGTTGGATTTTGGAGTTAGTATTATGGATAAGGGGAATTTTAGCGGTTCTGCCCAGATAACTGATGAAGGAATCAAGAAACATTTTAAAAGTTATGAATCTATACAAGCTATCTATGAGATAGTTTGGAATGGACTGGATGCAAAAGCAAATAATGTAGATATCAAAGTCATTTATAACCCTCTTGGTGGTTTAGACCACGTGACTATTCTCGATGATGGCGAGGGCATAGACATTGACAATATTGAAGACAAGTTCGGAAAATTCAACGAGTCGTCAAAAAGGCATGATGATGACAAACATGGCTCGCACGGAAAAGGGCGGTTAGCATTTCACAAACTTGGCGACGTCGCAGTTTGGTATACGCGTCGAGGACAACGACATGTAAAAATCACTATCAGAAGTGATGAGATCAAGAAATATAAAGGAAGTGACATCGCTGAAGCAGAACAGCATGTCTTGTTAAAAGCTTATGACGCAGGAACCTGCGTTGAGTTGCATAATTGTAGCAATAGAAATCTTCCAGAAAACGACGATTTAGCGGACAGCCTGGGAACTGAATTTGGCTGGTTTCTTGCCCTAAATAGTACAAAAAAAATTAGACTGAATGGTAAGGAAATAAAAACACCTGAACATGATATAAACGAAGCGAACTTCGAGATTGATGGCTATAAGTTCGCAGCTAAAATTATAAGATGGAATGAAAAGCCGAGTTCGGAAAAGTCATATAACTATCTAATCCACAAGGATTTCCGAACAGTCAGAAAGGAGCTTAGCAAATTTAATAATAAGTTTAAATTTTACATCACCACTTTTGTTTTTTCTCGATGGGTCGATAACTATATTCCTGATATTCTGGAGTTGGATCAAAGAGCTATTGATCAAAGAAAGATTTACAACAAGCTAATGTACCATTTGCAAGATTTGCAAAGGGAAGTGCATAAGACATTTCTGAGAAATTATGTTGATAATGAAATCAATAAGTACGATGAAAAAGGATACTTTCCAAGCTACAAAAATTTGGACCATAAGTATGCTGAATGGAGAAAAAATAACACAAAATCTGTACTAAGGGATATCTATATTGCTGATCCAATAATTTTCAATAGATTAAATGAGCGGCAAGCGAAAATACTTATACGTTTGCTGGATGCAGTATTGGTTTCTAATGAAAATAACTCACTTTTTGATGTATTAGATGGTGTTCTTGATTTGGATGAAGAAAATATTAGCCTACTGGCAAATCAACTTGAGAAGGTGACGTTTGAAAATATAGTTAGCACGATCGAGACTCTGCAAAAGAGAGAGGCAGCCGTATCAAAAATTAAGGAAATTATGGCTAACCGATACGACGAAGTTCTTGAGACACCAGATTTGCAAAAAATTATAGAGAGCAATACATGGCTATTTGGCCCTCAATATACGATTCTTGGTGCCGAGGAGGATGATTTTACTAGCATTGCAAAGAAGCTTCGCGATTCGATCAGAGGAATAGACGATATCACAGACAGTGATATAGAAGAAGGTTCAAAGTTGGAAGGAGCAAGAAAACAGGTCGACTTGTTCTTAGCGAGAAAAATGGCAACATATAACTTTGCTAACGAACCAGTATATAAATGCGTCGTTCTTGAGATAAAAAGACCCAGTGTTTCACTGAATAAGAAACATCTTCATCAGCTCGATGAATATGCAGAAATTATCGCGAAACACACAGCATTTTCTAGCAATAGAATGAACTTTGAGCTGATTTTAGTGGGCAGAAAAATTTCTAAGGATGATCATCAGATCAAGAGTCGATTGGGAAACCTGAAACATAGTGGGGAATACGGCTTGGTTTCCGATGGAGATGATCGAATTAAATGCTATGTAAAAGACTGGTTTACGATATTCGACGAATTTGAGCTGTCAAATAAGTATCTGCTGGAAAACCTGAACACTAGGCTGGAAGATTTCTCAGATCAGCCAACAGGTGAGATGGTTGAAGATTTGCAGCTAAAGACAGCATAGCTTTCGTTTCAGATAGCCTGTTTCCCTGTTCTTGACGAGGCTTCCTCAATTCCAGCCTTTGGTTGATTTCAACCAGACCCGCCAGCCTAAGACCGCAACACCCGGCCCGCACCACCGCGCGGGGACGAGCCCCGCGTGCCGTGTTGGGTGTTTCCCTTCGGTGCGGTCGGCTTCCGCGTCCGGTTTATCGAAATTCAATGGCTGGAATGAGCCAGCCCTTTAACGAAAGGAAACCGATATGATAACGAGAAGCAAACCTGTCGAAACAATCAGAGATGGCCGCATCAAAGCCACGATCTGGCGTAACCAAGGCGAGAAGGGAGCATTCTTTCCCGTAACTTTCTCCCGAACCTACAAGGACGGCGAAGGCAATCTTCAAGATGGTGACAGCTTCACCAAGACGGAACTGCTGAAAGTCCTCCGTTTGGCCGACAGAGCTTACGACACCGTTCTTGGGCTCGAAGCCGCTGAAAAGCAGGAAGCATAATCAGCCAGCATGCCATCTAACAAATACGTTCAGCCCGTTGCGGCTGGACGTTCCCTTTGAAAAGCCTCATTCTCTTTTCATCTTGATACGACATCGAGCCACGCTCTAAATCCTTGCTTCATTGCATGGCTCATTGACCCGTCGCCACCAGCATTCAATCGGCAGATCTTTAACTTACCGCGCTCCGCAAGATGTGCGTTGTAGTACAACGCCATCTTGGCAAGGGAGATGCTGCGCTCTCCCGTTGCATCCCTCTCGCTCATGGCACGCACAGGCATCGAGCCTGTCCGTACCATCCAATCGTATCGCCGATTGATCACTCGCTGGGCTTGGGGCGTATGCCTGCCCCACCTGCACCGATCCCAGCATGACCGTGTTGTCGGTCAATCACAAATCAAGGGAGCCTCCAAGCTCCCCCGATACCCCCATGGTCAACGGATTGCCGTTGAATCCAATCAGAGAGATTCCGGCTCTCCCTGAACCCATCGAAAGCAGCGGTGGCTGCTGATCGCATCCACATTTTTGCATTTGGCCTGCTTAATGTGGCAAACTCACATCATGACAACCGAGTATGACGACATTGATCAACTTCACGAATTTCTGAAATCCATCCGCACCATCGAAGAGTTCTTTGAGCGCAAGAAGCCTGGATTTCGTGACTGGTATATGCGGGAAATGTCGAAGCGTATGGTGGAAGAGGGGCATGTAGCCGAGGAGCATATGCTCTTAGCGCTCAAACAGGGTGAGAAGCGGTGCTTTGTCACCGAACGTAACGAACGGTTGGGCAAACAACGCACTTGATCGAAGTCCTCTTGGCCCAACGACGAAGCCAATCTGCATCTGCGCGCTCTTCAGAACCGTCGCCTACTCAAGAGACGCCAACGCGCGCTGACTTGGTGACATCGCGAAAAATCTCGATAGCTTGCTGTGAAGGAGGAGTTGGCGCTTTTCCGAAATCGACGCTATCGGGCGAAAGTGCGGTTGCAATATCTGCAATGGTCAAATTCAAAGCCGTGCCCAAGCTGATATTTGAGACCCCTAGGAGATCGATGGCGTCAGCACGTGCCTGATAAAACGCCGCAAGCCTGGTATTGTAACGAAAGAGATTAACCATGATCTGAACGAGATAGATAAGCAGGACTATTACAGCGACGCGTGTAGCGATTCGACTGATACGCTGCCATGGTTGGCTCTCGTTCCAAGCTTTGACAATCGCATCGCGATTTTCGCGAAGTGATTCGCGCTCGTCGAAGTTAGCTTCCCAATCTTCTTTCAATTGAGCTGCCAGTGGCAGGTACTCCCTCAGTTCTAAGGGCATCAGCAAGTCATCGCGCTCCAACTCTTCTATGATTCTATCAAGTTCACGTAACGTATGGTCACGTTGCTCCTCGGATGGTGCCAATTCAGATCGGGGGTGGATGCCATCGCCGATAATATTGTGCATGATAAGAGGCTTGCTGCTGCTCTTGCCGGCAGCAAGTAATTCACCCCCAGGCATTGGTGTGACTAAGGAGAGGTGTCCCTCGAGTGGAGTACCGTCTGGTTCAACAAGATGAACTGGTGTCCAGTTCCCGCCACCCAAATCGCTGCGCAGGATCAGGCCTGAGGAACCCTCAATTCTTGCCGCCGAGCCGACAGCGATAACTTCACCTTCAGGCGTCGGCATGATTGAGAAAATACGACTCCCTTGAGGTGCGCTTTCGGGTTCGATGGGACGAATCGGTGTCCAGTTTTCACCGCGCACATCGCTGCGCAGAATTAGAGCTGATGGAGTCAGGAAGTCTCCCTCCCAGCCAGCAGCAATGAATTCACCTTCAGGCGTCGGTTCGATTGTGGTGAGGTAACCCAAAAGAGGCGTGCCGCCTGAATCGGTAGGCCGAATCGGTGTCCATTTTTTGCCCGAAGCGTCGCTGCGCAAAAGCAAAAGTGTGCCAAGTTCACGGCCTACATCGCCAACTTTGGTATAGGCAGTTCCACCTGGCTCTTCCTTATCGGGTTCCTGGCCGACTGCTATGATGTCTCCGTCTGGCGTTAGTGTGACTGCGGAAATGTGGCCTTGGATAGGCGTGCCGTCCTGCTCGGTGGGACGAAATGCTGTCCAATTGTAGCCGCTGGCGTCGCTTCGCAGAATCAACACCGAGGAATTCTCCGAGCCAAAGGCCATGAAGCTTCCGTCAGGCATCGGTGTTAAAGCGGAGAGATAACCCTCGATAGGCGCGCCATCCGGTGTAGTTGGACGAATCGCTGTCCAGTTATCACCACGTTCATCACTATGCAGAATCAGAACGGAAGCATCCCCGAAGAAATTTCCTTCTCGACCAACAGCGATGAAGCTTCCGTCGGGCTTTCCTGAGATTGCAGAAATAAAGCCTTGAAGCATCCCGTCTGACTGGCCGATACGAATCGGTGTCCAGTTTTCACCGCGCGCGTCGCCCCTCCAGATCAGAACTGAAGGATTCGCCAAGTGCCCCTCCCAACCAGCAGCTATGAAGCTTCCAATGGACGTTGGCACGATTGCCGTTACTATGCCGCGAAGTGAATTGTTCATTGAAGTCCAAACAGATCCGGTAGAATGGAAGGCTTGGTTCAACTCCCCTGCAATGTCGATGCTCTGCTGATTGATCTCGTTTAGCCTTGTCGTCCTTACCTCGATGTTTTCCTTAAGTTTCTCTGCCACTTCGGGCGGTTGAACATCGGAAAACAGGTGATCCACATTGGCAATAATTGGCGGCAGGGCGATAACTAAAGCAACCCCGCCTAATACAACACCCACTATAGCCCATAGAAAAAGCGTCGCTCGTGCTCTCAGTCCCTTCGCCTGATCTCGAAAATATCTGACGAGATCTTGAGAGGATTCTATTTCGAGTTCGTTCAAGTATGTGTCTCCGCTAAATAGAAAACCCAGCATCCGCGCGCAGCTTGTTTATGGAGCATTGAAGGGAAGGGAGTATAGTGTTTGAAGCTTCGCATAATCTTTTTTGATTGCTCCAGAATGTGCGTATTTTCGTTGTCAGTTTGCTTGCCTTGCACATGGCAGTTTTCGAGGTTTTCTCCCAGTTCGCGCAACTGAGCCACTTATATCAACTCGTACTTAATGGGGCTGGAGCGCTGGAGCAAAATGCCGACGCTAGTGGTCTGGTGCTGAACCTCGATCTTTGAGTGACTAAACGCCCAGTCCACCAGCGTTTTCGGCATCCCAACTAATTTGAATACGGAGTCAAGCACTTAAAGGCATGGCGCACATATCCGCACGCGTCGCCTCCAGCAGTCGTCCGCTGCCCGACAAGGGAAACGTATGAAGTGCCTCCAAAATTGTTTCGACAGAATTCGTCTTTCTTGGCTGCTTCAAGCCCCGACCACGCATCCTGGCAGGTCGCAAAGAGATCGGCACCGCAGTCGTGGATGTTTGCGCCCATGCAAAATGAGTAGACTCTGCTTTCTCGTGGGGGTGGCGTCTCAAATACAGGCGTTGGAACAACATTTATTGAAGAAGTTGCGTTAAAACCATCATATGAATTTACCACTAAGGTAAAATCCTCGCTTGGGTTTCGCGTAAATAAAAAGCCTACATTTCCATCCTTTGTAAGTTTATCTAATGCTGATTGGGCTGCCAGCTTTTCATCATTCGAGGCCGTGACAGCTTGAATTTCTAGTTTTGCGCTATCAATGCCGGACGGTATGTTCAGAAAAACATCGACTTGAACGGAACTATCAGTAACTTCATTTGCGATGATGTGAAGACCTGCTTCTTGAAAAGCCTTTATTTTCAGGCAACTTACGTAAGCAATTCTAGCATTGTCACTCAACTGCTGGCTGACATATCTTACGGATTGGTCGTAGTTATACTGATAGCTCCAGAGCTTGAGGACACGTGAGCGCTCAGCGTCAAATCGTGAGAAATTAGCGTCCGATCCAATTTCTAGGCCCATGCGCTTTAGGGACGCTATCCAGCCTGCATTAGTTTTTGACTCTTCCCAGCGAGCTTCATCAATTGTTCTGAGCACGGCAAGGTTGATCGAGGTGTCGCTTGAAAGAGCAAAGCTGTCCAGCGTCAAAGCCCTAAAACAGTCCTCTGCAGCAACAGGTTTAGCTGACGTAGCGATCGAGAGCGACAGAGCGGTAGCTACACCGACTATAAAACATCTCATTGGTTCTTCCTTATTTCTTAAAGATCGACAGTCAGAGTTTTTCGCCAAAGAAGCAAAAAAACAACCCTAGCAATGAAGCTGTTGATCAGATCTCTGAAATGTTTAACAACCTTGGCCCGACGATGAAGCCTATCATCGAGCTTCGGCACCACAATGCCTTTCTGCGAGGGACCCGACGCGAAACGCGCCACCCTCTCGAAACTCCCTGACGGGAGCTTCGGGCATTGTCCTGCCTCGCATCAGATGATCATTTGGTAGGCGTCGGCTCCGAAGGAATGTCGGTTGCCTGTCTCACCAAAGGAATAGGCAGTCAGAACGGCGTATAATCCAATTTTGTTCTGGATGTCCTGCGAAGGCGGTTTACGGCTTCCTCGTTCTGTAGCTCGTCAATCGGATCAATCTTTTTGCTCGCTATTTCATGCATTGATGCTTGTTCGTTTTCATGTCGCAGTCGGATGGATTTGATTTGTTGTTGAAGCTCACGCCGTTCCTTGAGGTGACGTTCAACCAAAATCTGCATTTCGGCATCGTCGCGGGACTGGGCACGGGCAATTTCCTCTTGATTGTTCTTGCGGATGACTGATCGGCGCCCGGTAACCCAATCCCACATGCCTATGATGCCCTTGCGAAAGCGATCAGCACGCTGTTGTGCTTCTCTGTTCCAGCGCATGCCTTGTTTTTCTTTCAGGTCGGTACGTTCAGATTTTTGGCGAGCGACAAGCAGGTCACGTTTTCGCTTGAGCCCCAGTCTGGCTGATTCAAACTCCTGCTTGATTTCAGATTTGAAGCAACGAAGCCTGTCTTCGAACTTTTGGGCTATGGTGCCTTTCACTTCATCCACGGAAGGAAGCTGCTCCGGTGTGCCAAGCTTAGCCTTGATTTCCTTGGTTCTTTTGTCCGTCCACCTTGAGATGGCGTAAACCTCGCCGCGCCAATCGACGGCGACGAAGCCGCGTCGATCACCTTTAGCCAGATAGTAGCCACGCGCTTCCAATGCGTTCTTGAAGCCGTTTGGCCCGTCGGACATGGCCCAACAGTCCTGAAATACCTCTTTGATCTTGCGCGGATCGCGGCCAAGCCGTTTGGCTTGCTGCCATTCAGCGCGAGTGAAATTCAGCGGATTACGCTCTTCGCTGTTCGCCAAGCCCCGTGGCATGTGCCAGTCATTTTCGATGTAGAGCTGCCGTGAGATATCTTGGAGCTTCAGTTTGAAGTGGGGCAGGTGGATGGCCCGCATGTTTTCCACGTCAACTCGAGACCAAACGCAGTGAGCATGCCTGCGCCCTTCCTTTTCATGAAAGACAATGGCGCGAGGCTGGTTGGCCAATTTCATTCTTTCTTCGATGGCATCAATCGCTTTTTCGAATATCTCGATGGGTACCCGTTCCGTCTCAGGAGGGCTGAGACTCAATGAAAAGAGGAACTGCTTGCATCTTGTGCCCCGGCTGACAGCATAAGCTTCCTTGAAGGCACCGTGCAGATCATGAGAGATGAAACCTCTGACTTCATGGACAGTGACGTGATCGTTTTCATCTGTGTTGAGTAGATGGCGAGCAAGCTGCATGCCACCCGCACGTTGGCTACCTTTCAAGATCATGGCTTGTCTTCTTCCTTGAGGCCAAGGGCATGAATCAGTTCGCCGCGCATAGCGACGACATGCTCATAGGCATCATCAATCTTGGCTTCGGTTTCCTTGTTGAACATCAGCACGCCGCAGTTGGCATCTTTGGCAAGCTGATTGAGATTGTTGGCTATCCGTGACTGACCAAGAAGGCCGAGGACGCGGGCCAATGCCGCTTCATTCTGGACAGGCGCGCGGCTACGGACTTTTCGAACGGTCGTCTTTTCACCAAAGACGCATTGTCGGATGTAAGCACTGAGGGACATACCGGCTGCGGCTTGCTCCAGTCTGGCCCGCTCCTCATCGCTGAGACGAAGCGAGATTGGGGGCGGGGTCTTCTTTTTCTCCGTTTTGCGGCTCATTCTCGTTTCCTCGAATGAACCTGATGCACCAGCTTGATCGCATCTCTGTTGTTGTTTTTGTTGTTATTTCAGAGTCTTAGCTTTGGCTTCAGGTCGGTTGAAGTACAA
>JBCCWF010000246.1:0-9621 GCA_039194035.1 Cyanobacteria bacterium P01_E01_bin.6
GGGTTTGGGGCGCGTTGTGCGCCCCAAACCCCGATTTATTCTTAGCCAAGATGCTCAAGTCGATGCCTATTCTATTCAACGACTCTGGGAATAACCATCAGAAAAATTTCAAATAGCGCTCAATTTCCCAATCCGAAATATGGCAATGGTATTCTTCCCATTCTTGGGTTTTGAAGTCTATATAGGATTGATACATGAGTGGGCCCATGACCTCCTTGCTCAATGGATCCGCAGCAAATGTGGCGATCGCCTCTCCTAGGGTTTTGGGTAGGGTCTCGATTCCCATGGCTTTGAGTTCATCCAGAGAGTAGGTGTACATGTTCTCGCGATGAGGGTCACCCGGCATCAGGCCCTCCCGGATGCCTTCCAGCCCTGCGGCAAGAATCATGGCTGCACCCAGATATAGATTGGTGGCGATGTCGGCAGCACGACATTCAACGCGTCCACCGCCCATGGGAATGCGCAGCATATTAGTCCGGTTGTTGTTGCCGTAGCACACATAGACGGGTGCCCAGGTAAACCCGGACATACTGCCCTTTCGTACCAATCGTTTGTAGCTGTTGACGGTGGGACAGGTCACTGACACGATCGCCTTCGCGTGCTTCAACACACCTGCAATGAATTGATAGCCTATTGTCGAGAGACCGCAGGAATCGTCTGGGTCTTCAAAGAGGTTCTTCCCGGTGTCTATATCTGCCAGGGACATGTTGTAGTGAGCACCACTACCCGTTTGGTTGGCATAGGGTTTGGGCATAAAGCTCGCAAAGTAGCCCTGTTCCCGCGCTAGTTCCTTCACCATGAATCGGAAGAAGGTGAGGCGATCGGCCATGGTCAACGCATCGCAGTAGGTAAAATCTGTTTCAAACTGGCCTTGGGCATCTTCATGATCGAACGAGTGTACGACATAAACACAGCTCTTTCGTCAACCTAATGTGAGAAGGCGAACGCTACTCAACCATTGCAAATGTAGAGTATGAGACGATTTAAGAATTAGACCACTACCTGACGATCACTACTGCTGAGTGCCTTCCTCTCACAAGGCTACAGGTTATAATTTTGAGAAAGCGCCTATTGATTTAATTTTTGGTCATCTAAGAACTTATAGTTAATACTGATTTGAGAATTATGGACTCTCAATTTTCCGCAAGATCAGAAGCACATAATTCTTCTGGAGATTTAAATCCACTTAAACGGGCGCAGATAATTTCCTATAACAAAATATCAGCTAGAGTTTCTGCAGCTCAAAGCTTAACTGCAAGATCTAGTTCTCTTGCAGCACAGGCTGGTCAAGATGTTTTTCAGGCTTGTCGAGATAAGTTCCAATCTGATAGGATGCAAGCTGCTTGTCTTCGCGATATTGAGATATTCATTAAGTACCTTGTACTTGCTCTTATTGCTGGAGACCCTAGCATCCTTGATGAATCCCTAATAAATGGTTTGCGCGAAACATACCAAGCCCTTGGATTGCCTATGGTATGCGTTATTACTGCACTAGAGAGCTTTAGAAATAACCATAAACTTATTGGACTTGAGGCTCAATTAACCAATGAATACGTAGATTATCTGATAATGCAATTAGTATAGATCAGAGGTGATAATGGAGGGTGATCTCAATACAGAAATCAGACAAGAAGAGCTTAGAGAAAGAACTATAAAAGTGGCTGAGGAACTTTATATAGAAATGATTCTTGATATCGAAAGTTTCCATACTCAAAATAGTCGATGGTCTGATATCTGGTTTGCTCTCTATGTTTTTATTGGTTTAAGTGCGGTTCTTTCCTCCTCAATCAGCGCTATTCTTACATTCCTTGAGCTATCTAACAGTACCTTCTTATTTTTAGTAGCTTTTTCTTCGACGGCTTCTGCCTATATATTGACATTTCTAGATCTTTCAAGCCGTGCTTCTAGGAGAAAAGTTGCTGCTCGCAGAAGCGCATCCCTGCTAGTTCAAGCAAGAAGAGATAAAGCGTGTGTAAGCATAATTCATCCTTCCGATGCTTATAAGAAGATGTCAAATCTTGCCGATCAATTTGCTTCTCTAATGCAAGATTACACCGAGTAATAATATAGAACCCATTTGGTATCTTTTCCCATAAGAACTGACTTTCCAGTTCTTATGGGAAAAGATACCAAATGGGTTCTATACAAGTTTCTTCTAATGAACTGATCACTCTTAGAAAAACTTCAAATACCGCTGTATTTCCCAGTCGGAGATATGGCAATGGTATTCTTCCCATTCTTGGGTTTTAAAGTCTACATAAGTTTGATACATCAGATTTCCCATCACTTCTTTACTCAATGGGTCAGCTGCAAAAGCAGCAATTGCTTCCGCTAAAGTTTTCGGTAGTGTATCGATACCCATCGCTTTGATTTCGTCAAGCGAATAAGTGTACATGTTCTCTCGATGGGGTTCACCGGGCATCAGTGCATCTCGAATGCCTTCAAGTCCTGCTGCCAAAATCATCGCAGCACCCAGATACAGATTCGTTGAAATATCTGCAGCACGACATTCAACTCGTCCTCCACCCATAGGAATGCGCAGCATATTGGTGCGGTTGTTGTTGCCGTAGCAAATATATACAGGTGCCCAGGTAAATCCAGACATGCTACCCTTTCGCACTAATCGCTTGTAGCTGTTCACCGTCGGACAGGTGACTGACACGATCGCTTTGGCATGTTTCAGCACCCCTGCAATAAACTGATAGCCCAATTTTGAGAGACCATTCGGATCATCCGCATCTTCAAACAGGTTCTTCCCAGTCTCCACATCCGCAAGAGACATATTGTAGTGAGCACCACTTCCAGTCTGGTTAGCAAAAGGCTTAGGCATGAAGCTAGCAAAATAACCTTCTTCCCTTGCTAGTTCTTTCACCATGAAACGAAAGAAGGTCAAGCGATCTGCCATCGTCAAAGCATCAGAATAAGTGAAGTCCGTTTCAAATTGCCCTTGGCTATCCTCGTGGTCAAAGGAATATACGTCCCAGCCCAACCCATTCATGGCGCTCACAATCCGATCGAGGATTTTGTAGTTGTCCAGCACGGTGGGTAAGGCATAGGCGGCTTTGGGTAGGGTGTCGCGATCGCTTACGGGACCAAATCCAGTGTCCGTCTCCTTGAAGATGAAGAACTCCGTTTCAATGCCCAAATTGAACTGATACCCCATGTCTGCGGCTTGCTTCAGCACGTTTTTGAGAATGGTTCGGCAACATGCTTCGAAGGGCTTTTCATGGAGATACAAATCACTGGCAAACCAAACGATGTCTGAGTTCCAGGGCAATACGGTGGCGCTGTCTGGGTCAGGCATGGTGCCGACTTCATCATCACTAATATCTTGAGGAACACCATCAAGCGCGGCTCCGGTGAATAGTTCTGACCCCTGCATCATGCGATCGAAGTGACTGAGGGGAACCACTTTGCCTTTGCACATGCCGTGGATATCCACAAAACTAGCCATTGCATATTTCACGCCCTGATCTTGCAGGCTGTGATGCAATGCTTGGAGTTCGGGGGAGAGAGGCTTGATAGTTGGATACATAATACTCTCAACACGCAATTCACTGAGGTTGAACGCCCTCAAGAATAGCCACCCCATTCCAACAAAACTGTCTCTGAATAACGGTCATGGTGATTAAAATATGCTGTGTATAAAGGAAGCCCCTAATGATGATGACGATGAGTTCACACACCCATCCACTCCATTGATGACCTTAATGCACAACTCCCATGACCCCTCCTAAAACCTTTATCCTCAATGACTTTGCCTGCCAATGTGGCGTGACCTTATCAAAGATGCGACTGGTCTATCAAATCTACGGAGAGCTGAATGGCGATCGCACCAATGTGATTTTGTATCCCACTTCTTATGGTGCCCATCATTCAGATGTTGATTGGCTCATTCGTCCAGGAGGGATTCTCGACCCAACAACCTGGTACATCATCATGCCGAATATGTTGGGCAATGGGCTATCGACATCACCGAGTAATGATGCTGAGGTCGCTAAACCAGGGTTTTATTTTACCCACTATGACAATGTTCGTGCCCAGTTTGAGCTGTTGGCTGAGCTAAGAATTGATCAGCTTGCCCTGGTCTATGGGTGGTCGATGGGCGCACAGCAGGGCTATCACTGGGGGACACTATTTCCCGAACGAGTACAGCGAATTGCGGCACTGTGTGGAACCGCCAGGACAACAGACCATAATCGTATTTTCCTCTACAGTTTGCGGGCTGCTCTGCATGGTGACCCTGCTTGGAATGGGGAGCGATTTGAACGTACACCCGAACGAGGATTTCATACCTTCGCTCAAATTTATGCAAGCTGGGCGGCATCTCAAGCCTACTATCGAGCTAAACCTTATTTGAAATTGGGCTATGACTCCTTGGATAATTACTTACTCAGAGGATGGGAAGCTGGATACCGGAGACGCGATCCGCATAACTTATTGGCGATGATTGAGACGTGGCTTCGGTGTGATGTGAGCAATAACCCGGTGTATCAAGGAGACTATGCCCAAGCATTAGGGGCGATCGCCGCAAAAACTCTGGTGATGCCTGTCACGACAGATTTGTACTTCACCCCGGACGACTGTGAGGCCGAAGCAACGATGATTCCAAACAGTATCTATCGACCCATTGATTCGATTTGGGGACATCGTGCGGGTAATCCCTATCAGAACCCAGATGATGAGGCGTTTATTAAACAAGCTGTTGAAGAACTGCTGAGTCGTTAGATTCTGAAGGCGTGTTCTGAAAGTGTGTTCTGAAAGCGTGTTTTGATATGCTCAAGGCATGGCATCCAAATTGTCCAAGCGGTGCTTGGACAATTTGGATCTGTCTAACAAGTCTCTCCAGAGTGATGCCCCAAGACCAGTGGTGTGTGACATTGCCCAGACTATAGAAACAAGAGAGTTGCTGAATTGAGTGTCCTAAGGACATTTGTCTGATGACTATTCGTACACTGCAACCAGATGAGGCTGAGTTATTTCGAGAGCTTCGTTTACGTGCCCTGACGGAATCACCTAATGCGTTTGGAGAGACGTTGCAGCAAGCGAAAGCACAGCCTGAATCATATTGGCAAAAGCTGACTGAATCGGTCACTCAACCTGGGGGGCAGGTGATGGTTTTGGTGGAGCATGCCGAGCATATTGCTGGTTTTGCGTTTGGTCTGTTTGACCGTCAGGATAGTCATGTGGGGCATCTTGGAGGAATGTGGGTTGATCCAGCGTTTCGGTCTAACGGTATTGGTTATAGGCTAGTCGCTGCCATTGTTGCTTGGGCAGGTCAACGACATAAGTACCGATTAGAACTATGGGTAACAGAGGGTAATCATGCAGCCATTCGGCTTTATGAAAGATGCGGCTTTGTAGATACAGGGAAACGGGATCTACTGCCATTTCGTCCTGGATTACAGGTTATCCAAATGGCGATCGCGCCATCCAAACCTAATCCGTTGGCCACAGAATTGATTGATTCCGGCTTATTTGTCTAAAGAGCTTCAAACGCCACATCCCCCTCGATTCAGGACATGCGTGTAAATCATCATCGTCTTCACATCCTTATGCCCCAACAGTTCTTGAACTGTGCGAATGTCATAGCCATCTTCGAGCAGATGCGTTGCAAAACTATGGCGAAATGTATGGCATCCCCCATGTTTTGTAATTCCCGCCCGTCGAACAGCTGCCCTCACTGCGCGTTGAACCGACTGTTCATACACATGATGTCGGCGGACGTGTTTACTTCGGGGATCGACCGAGCGTTTCCATGAAGGAAAAACAAACTGCCATTTCCATTCATAATGCGCATTAGGATACTTTCGCTCCAAAGCGTATGGCAACTCAACTGAGTCATATCCTGCTGCCAAGTTCTGTTGGTGTATATTTTGAGCTTTTTTATAGTTGCCTTTTGAGCGGCTCAAGTGTAATCAACGGTAGCATCGTCATGCGATCCTTGTTTCCTTTCCCATCCCGAACCGTGATTTGCTGATACTCAAAATCTATATCTTTAACGCGTAAGCGTAAGCCCTCCATCAACCGCATTCCAGTGCCATACAGTAGGCTCACAACCAAATGGTTGATGCCATCTAAATGACTGAGAATTCGTCTAACTTCATCCCGCGAAAAAACAACGGGTATTCGCTCTGGACGTTTAGCTCGTTCAATGTTGTCGATGTACGGCAGCTCAATCTTTAGAACCTGCTTATAAAGAAACAACAGAGCACTCAACGCCACGTTTTGTGTTGATGCAGCCACTTTGCGGCCAATCGCGAGATAGGAGAGGTATGCCCGGATTTCATCAACACCCATATCTTTGGGATGGCGCTTCTGATGAAACAAAATGAAATCTCGAATGTAGTAAATGTATGACTTCTCAGTTTTCAAGCTGAAGTGCCGCAGCCTCATAGACTGGCGCGCTTGCTCAAGCAATCGAGGTTTTTGAGGTTCTAACATGGGAGGTAGATGCTGGATAATACCGGGATTGGGGGTGTTATCCGTCAAAAGTGCTGGATAACACCCCTACCTCCCAGGTTTAACCGTCAAAAGTGCTGGATAACACCCCAAAACTATGGAGTTAACAAGTAAAATTGCTGCATAAAACCTAAAGGAATGGGTATTATCTGTCAGATCTGCTGCATAATCACGGGCAGTAGAGATATTATCCAGCAGATCTGACGCTGAATATATAGTTAGCCTGCTCAAGTAATTGATATTGGTCGGATGGGTGATTATTGATTGGATAGAATTGCCAGCCCACCAGCCTATTTTAAAATTGCTCAAAATAAATACTAATCCCTGTCGAAATGTCAGACTCTTGTTCGTCATAGAGGTAGGAAGCAGAGAAAGCTTCTGTGCTTTCATCAAACCTCAAAAGGACAAGCTCTGATGAAATATGCGATTCTAAATTACGAAACCGAGCAAGACATTGTTAACCGCGAAAGGCACATGCCTGCGTACACTGCGTATTCACAAGCCCTCGCTGAAGCGGGGGTAATGGCAGGTGGCGCGGCACTCCATCCCAGTCATACAGGCACAACTATCCGCCTACAAAACGGACAGCGGAATGTGCAAGATGGTCCCTATGCCGATACCAAGGAGCAACTGGGTGGATTTTTTATCATTGATGTCCCAGATCTAGATGCCGCTCTAGATTGGGCTGCCCGATGCCCTGCCGCGAGTAATTGCGCCGTTGAAGTGCGTCCTTTGCTATCCACAAACCAAGAATAGGAGATGATTTTATGAAACTGTATTGCTCTCCTCCCTCTCCTAACACTCGCAAAGTTCATGCTGTTGCGATTCATTTAGGACTACCGATTGAACTGCGATTTGTGGATTTACAGAAAGGTGAACAACGCACCCCAGAGTTTTTGCGGTTGAATCCAACGGGGCGCACTCCGATCTTGCAAGATGGCGAGTTTATCCTGTGGGAATCTACCGCCATTATGCAATATTTGGCAAGTCAGTTACCCAATGCTCTTTGGCCAGAAGTTCCCCAGATTCGAGCGGACATCATGCGCTGGCAAAGTTGGCAACTCGCCCACTGGCACCAAGCTTGTCAGCCGTTGCAATTCGAGAATGTGGTCAAGCAAATCCTGCAACTGGGCGATCCTGACCCACAGATCGTGGAACGGGCGACTAAACAATTCCACCAAGAAGCGATCGCCCTGAATAACCATCTGGCAGAGCGTGAATTCTTAGTCAATCACACCTTGACGTTGGCTGACTTTTCCGTTGCCAGTGATTTAACGTATGCGGTGCCTGGGCGATTCCCCCTGGAAGACTATCCTCATATTCGCACTTGGTATAGTCGGATTGAGCAGTTACCCGCTTGGCAACAGACCGCACCAAGAGGTTAAAGACAGATGGATGCACGTCGAGCGGCAGAATTGGCAGCCCGCAACTCCTATGGCAGATTGGTTGCTTACCTAGCAGCCCAAACCAGAGATGTGTCCGCTGCCGAAGATGCCCTCGGCGATGCTTTCCTCAAGGCATTAAAAACCTGGCCAGAGAAGGGCGTGCCTCAAAATCCTGAAGCCTGGTTGCTGGTGACAGCAAGACATCGGTTAATTGACACGGCACGACGCTCTGAAGTTCAGGATAATATCCTCAATTCCTTCAAACTGAATGGGCTAGCATCGCAAGCAGAGCCATTTTTAGATGCGGTGCATTTCCCCGACGATCGTCTGAAATTACTGTTCATTTGTGCCCATCCAGCGATTGATGCCACAATTCACACCCCGTTGATGTTGCAAACGGTACTGGGTCTGAATGCTGCCCAGATTGCCTCCGCGTTTCTGGTCGCACCTGCTACCATGAGCCAACGCTTGGTTAGGGCAAAGGCAAAAATTCGGGATGCGGGTATTGCTTTTGAATTGCCAGAAGCAGAGGAATTGCCGACTCGACTAGCTGCTGTGTTAGAAGCGATTTACGCTGCCTATACCAATGCTTGGGAAACTATAGACGGCGGCGATTCTCGGCATCAAGGATTAGCTGAGGAAGCGATCTGGTTAGTCCGTTTGTGCATTCAGTTAATGCCCCAAGAACCAGAAACACGCGGATTACTTGCCCTAATGCTTTATTGTGAAGCCCGACGCGCTGCTCGTCGCACCGTAAACGGTGCTTACATCCCCCTATTGCAGCAAGATACGCGGCTTTGGTCACAGGCGACGATCGATGAAGCAGAACAAGAACTCGCTCAGGCGGCTACATTTAAGCAACTAGGACGATTTCAGCTTGAAGCGGCCATACAATCTATCCACGCCCAACGTGCCGTTACTCAACAGGTTGATTGGGAAGCACTAGCATTACTCTATGAAGGGTTAATTCAGCTTTCACCCACTCTAGGCGCATTAGTAAGTCATGCAGCAGCGATCGCCGAAGCCAAAGAATTGGAGCAGGGTTTAGCTCAACTCGATCGACTCCCCGCCGAAGCCGTGAAAAACTATCAACCTTATTGGGCACTGAAGGCTCATTTACTCAAGCACCTAGGGTGCAAATCTGAAGCCCAGCAAGCTTACTCACGAGCGATCGGCTTAACAGAAGGTCTTGCAATTCGTGAGTTTCTTCTCCATCAGTCTTCTCTATTAGATGAGTAGAATATATAAAGTTTCCGCAGGCTAACAAGCCCAATGCACACCGACCGCCAAGGGGGTATTGGTTGGGAGTTAGAGGTTATCTACGGCGGGTGATTGGGAGCGTTAGACGTCCTATAGAACCCATTTGGTATCTTTGTCGGTAGCAACCAGTGTTTCACTGCATCCGTTGAAACCATCAAGAGAAGAAATCCTTGTCTTGAGAAAGTGCTATCGAGCAGTGTAAGTTTGCTCTTTTCATGGAAATAACCAGAGAAATCTCTGTGCTACAGGCATTTCGCCAAAGCATAAGTAACCTTCCAAGTCATGTATCATAGCTTTTACTCCACTCAAACGGTTGAACTGGAAAGTCGGTTCTTATGGGAAAAGATACCAAATGGGTTCTATAGTTATCGATGAACCTAAACCTATATGAGGTAGGACTTAAGTATGAAGATAGGATTTTGGGGCAGCGGTAACATGGCGCGAGTGCTCGGAGGTGCTTGGTCAGTGGCAGGGCATCAAATAACCTTCGGTTCACGCGATGCGGCAAAGTCTA
>JBCCWF010000247.1:0-9602 GCA_039194035.1 Cyanobacteria bacterium P01_E01_bin.6
AGCACTCACTCAGACAGAAGGGGCTGCTATCACCATACAGGTTAGCTATTTTGTCAATGCGTAAGTCCTAAAATCTTTATAACAACGACCCAAGAAGTGCGGCGTATCTTAGACGCTGATAGAGTAAGCATCTTTCAGTATGTCCTTGACTCAGATCAACATTCAGGCACATTTGTTGCCGAAGATGTAGATAGGCAATATCCCTCAACATTAGATGAAAAGGTAGATGGTCACTGTTTTGGCAAGCAATACGCTGTTCATGCTCAATCTGGCAAAATCCAAGCGTTTGCCGATGTACGTTGTGAAGAGTTTCAGTCTTGTCATCAAGACATTCTTCTCTCCCAATTTCAGGTAAAAGCAAGTCTTATTATTCCCTTGATTCAAGGTGCACACCTTTGGGGGTTGCTTTGTATTGATCAATGCTCAAGTCCTCGGCAGTGGCAAGCATGGGAAATCGAATTTTGTGACCAAATTTCAGCGCACCTTAGTGTGGGGTTGCAGCAAGCCGAGTTACTCAACCAAGCCAAGGCCGCTCAGCAAGCTGCTGATGCAGCGAACCAGGCAAAAAGTGAGTTCTTAGCCACCATGAGCCATGAACTGCGGACTCCACTCAATGCAATCCTAGGACTTTCTGAAGCCCTAAAAGACGAGGTGTTGGGCGACCTTAGCGCAATGCAGAAAAGAGCGGTTACCACGATTGAAAAAAGCGGCAATCATCTCCTCGCGCTGATTACTGACATCCTGGATTTAGCAAAAATTGAGTCTGGTCAGCTTGTGCTGAACGTCACCTCAACCTTGCTTCCAGACCTTTGCAATGCGTGTCTGCCATTTGTCCAGTCTCTTGCCCATGAGAAACAGATCCATCTGTCAACAGAGATCGGCGATCGCCATACCCTTATCAACGTTGACCCCCTCCGCATTCGCCAGCTCCTCATCAATTTGCTGAATAACGCCGTTAAATTCACACCCAATGGGGGACAAGTCAAACTCATTGCTGATGTGCACGAAGCAACAAACACAGTTGAATTTCAAGTTGTCGATACTGGGATTGGCATTTCGCAGGAAGACATGCCAAAGCTATTCCAGTCCTTTGTTCAAATCGACAGTAACCTCAATCGTCAGTACAACGGCACAGGGCTTGGCTTAGCGTTAGTCAAGCGACTGGTTGATGCCCATCACGGTCACATAGAGGTGCATAGCGTACCCGGCGAAGGAAGTCGATTCAACGTCACCTTGCCCTACAAGCCCCTATCACCTGCACCATCCTTATTGACAGAAGCGACGTCCATTAGTCCAGTCGAGTTCTCAGGTGAGTCTCGTAACTCGATGGAGTCAGCCCCATTACAGGAGACTAACAACATAAACCAGCCCTCCATTGAACCAAGTGCTCCAACGACGTGGGTGAATCGAGACGACCAGAACGGTGCTACTGCTACGGATCATTCAACTAGAGAACAGCCTATTGTTCTACTTGCAGAGGACAATAGCAGTAATATAGAAACGTTTGTGGAATACCTGACATACCAGAACTATCAGGTGTTTGTGGCAGAAAATGGGCAGGAAGCGATTGATTTGGCTCAAGCCTATAAACCCGATATTATTTTGATGGACATTCATATGCCCACAATCGATGGATTTGAAGCAATTCAGACCATTCGCAAGTTGCCTGTTATTGGGGACGTTCCAATTATTGCGTTGACCGCTCTTGCGATGCCCGACGATCACGATCGTTGCCTAGAAGCAGGTGCGAATAGTTATTTGACAAAGCCTGTGCAATTAACGCTTTTAGATCAAAGCATTGGCGATTTACTAGAGAATCATTTGAGACAATACTGATGTAGACAATCTTGAATGTATGGAACAGTCTCACATCACAATTATTCGTCCTCAACTGGCTGACCTTGATCACCTTGTTAGGTTATTTGATCAATACCGGGTGTTTTATCAACAAGCGTCCGATCTTGATGCGGCAGCTCAGTTTTTGCGTAATCGTCTTGTCAAGCAAGACTCAACCATTTATGCGGCTCAAGCTGACGATCAATTGATTGGGTTTACGCAGCTCTACCCTAGTTTTTCATCAGTATCAATGAAAGCGATTTGGATTCTGAATGATTTGTTTGTTTCCCCAGCGTATCGGAATCAGGGAGTTGCCAGGAAATTAATAGAGATGGCCAATCATCATGCCCATGCCACTGGGGCTGTGCGATTGGCGTTGTCAACACAGCATTCTAATCATGCTGCTCAACAGCTGTACGAGTCCATCGGATATGAGAGAGACACCGAATTTATTCACTATGCGTTCAGGGTTCAGTAGACTATTTCAGCTGAAACAGTCTGCCCTGAGTTCAATGCTGATCTTCTGATGACCTCTAAGCACGACTTGGTAATCTTCTCAAATCGACGACGAAGGCATGAGGAAACTTTGCCAAGTTGTGTCTAAGTCCTGTGTCACCTGCTCAGCGGGCGGCACAGGACTTAGAGGTTTGCAATATGCCGAGGTACTTATGAGTGTTCTGATGAAATTTCTTTCGTTGATTGAATCGTTGCCGTGGTTGATTCGGTTACTTGCTGAATAACGGCACCACTGGGCTCTTCTGGTTCATTGGTTTTTCGCAACACCTGAGTGACTGTGTTGCGTGCTGCTTCTGCACCAAAGCCCCAGGCAAGCAGCGCAAAATAATCACTCCAGACATTGGCTCCAAATGTGGGTTTGGCAATATAGAGTTCGTTAAAACCACCACCCGCTAGCACGACAACAGAAATGAGATAGCTTGCAAAATAAAATCCGCGTAGGCGTCCGTCTGCATCGGGCCAAACTTGAGTCAAGACAGAGCCAACCCATTGGGGTAATCCATCGATGTGGTGCGGGGAGGGTTCAGGAACTTGGACTGGCTCGGGAATGAAAGTTAGATCCGAGCGATTTTCCAGACTGCGCCGATCTGTATCCGTTGATTGATCACTGATGCCTGTGGCAATCGGAATATATGTAGTTGAAATGGATGCATTGAGTCGCCTTAGCACCTTTTGAATATCGGTCGTTAAGGTATTAATCCCCCCTTCCTTGTCTGGTGTCAAGATTCGAATGTCTTGTTCTAGCGTGAACATGTTTTCATCAAATTCTTTTTGTTCTTCTGAGGAGAGACGATGATAGCGTTTGGCGATCGCCTCTTTTAGTCGCTCAAACTGATTGCGCATTTGCCCATAGTCACGCAATTGTTGGGCGATCGCCCGGAGTTTGCTCTGAAGAACCGACGGGTTGGGCAAGTCTGGAATCGTCCGCATCAAATCATCCAACTCATGCCGAATCATTTGAACATAATGGGTTGAGGCTTGGGAAAGTTCTTTTTCGACCTGTTTTTTTAGCGTGCTGTGATAAATCAACTGGTTATGCCAATCGTCTTTTTGGCGGTACCACTTTCGCCAAATGGCTCGCGCTTGGCTGGCCGCTAGTCGTGCTTCTTCCAGTTGCTTTGCATCATTCGCATGACGAGCATCGGCAATAAACGTCCCTGCTCGATTCGCAAATGGTTGTGCCCCAGCTCCGTACTGACTGATCTGTGCCTGGAGCCGATTCAACCGAACCGTGACCTCGTCGCTAAGTCGTCCCCCGCTGCTATAAGACGATACGGTTATTCCTAAGACGACACCCATCACCAGCAGCGATAATGGTAGAGGCCAACTGTCTTTCACCCGCACTAAGAGAGGAATAGACAGTTCTCGTTTTTCCCCATTGTCCACATAGGTCAGAATCAATTCCCCGGTAAATTCTCCACTCGGAATCGTGACATGTTTCCCATCCGGCAATGACACATCGGTCAAATCAAAGGTGATAGGAATGCTGACAAATTCATTCGTTCGTTTTGTGCTGGCAGGCAATGGGATATCAATCGCTGCGGCAGGAAACACAACCGTACTGTCTGAGTTGTAGAGATCAAACGAGTAAATATCAACGGGCGTATCTTCTTCTGGCAAGCGGAGCACAAGCGTGCGCTGTTCGACTCTTCCTTTTATTCCAACAATATTGAGAGCCGGAGGTCTGGCGATGGGAACAGTTTGGGCGATCGCTCTAGAGCTTATCAACGGCTTCAACACGGCTGTCGAGAGACAAGCCAGGGCGATCGCTGTCCCGCTGGCAGCTGCATAGTAAGGCATTCGTTGTGCAACACTGTGTGCAGCATGCTGACATACCTTTTGTAGAGCAGAAAAATAAACCGCTTTTTTCATAATGACCCTGACGGTAAATCAATAGAACTGAAAGACATGAAAAGCGCTTGCAGGATTATTTTATTCGTCTAACCGAATCACCAAATTTGGAGTTGAACATTGATGGATGACGATGAGGTAGGTAACGCTGATTTTCAAGTTATAAGTAGCTAGCCATAATTAAATGTATCTTTCCAAATCCTGTGCCGCCCGCGCAGCAGATGTCACAGGATTTAGAATTTGGTCTTTCATTGTGCCGAAGTACTTACATCAATTAGAGTTCTGGGTTTGGGGAATGGGCATGAAGAAATATTTTCTAAATTCAAAAATGCCATTCTTTTTAATACTCTTACAAGCACAACAAACCCAGAACTCTATCTCTATCCAAACCAACACAACATTGTGCTGACACAATATCGTACAGGCGAAATGTTATCCAGGCGGAATGCTGTTGGCTAGATTGTGGTTTGTATTGAATGAGAGATACAGTTTAATTCACCGTATTCCAGATGGTTGAATTGGCTATCGATGTGGATGGATAAATCTGACAATCGCTTGTTTATTTCAACGCTAACCGTAAGGGGAAACCCTTGATAATCTTGGCAGATCTCTAGTTCTTATTAAGGTTATTGGGAACATCCCTTGTTGGTAGATAAAATTAATGATGCGATCGCTTCAAAAAGTGGCATAGCTTTCTGTTCTCGGTGATTCACGGACTAGGTAAGGTCGAAACAGTCCAGAGACCACCACGCCAGAAAGGAACGCGATCCATGGTTCAGACTTTAACGCGTATTTCCATGCAATCGACAGAGACTCCTAATTTATTACTGGCAGCCCGATCAGGCAATGCTGATGCGATCGCCCAACTCATTGGGCGTGCGCTAGCTCATCAGGGGGTGTCTGTTTCTGGAACCATTACCGGAGAACAGCTTGAGTTGCAGTTGGCAGGAAATCCGCTGCCTGAACAACAGCAGGTGATTCCGCTGATTAAGCACGGATTGATGCGATTAGGCTTTACCTCCATTCGCTCGGTTGCCCTTCAATCCCACACAACAGAAACACTAAACCCATCAACGGCTGGATGGACGTATCGATTTCAAATCGTTGAGTCCCTCAATACGCCTCTTCCCCAACGCCCAGAAACAGAATCACTTGTGCGAATTCACGGTGGAGAGGCACCTGTGGATCAAACGCTTCACATTGGCTCCTATTGCATTTATGAAAGTGGCCACGGACATGTGATCCATCATCGCCAGGACTCTTCTTCTTCTTCCCTCCGTCGGCGATCGCCCCCTGCTCCAGGAGCATCCTGTGAGCCTGTTCCCTCATTGCTTGATCGGCAACCCGAAACCCAAGATGCGTTAGCGGGTCTGTCCAGTGGTCAGCCGGTTGAATTCTATGGTGGCCACGGCCTGGGGAAAAGCTCCATGCTTCGAAACTTGGCCCATACCCCCCTTGTCCGGCGACAGTTTACCGATGGCGTTCACTACCATCGAGCGGCATCTCAACCCCTTGATGATGTCTTACAGTCTCTTTTTGAGGTGTTCTATGACTGGGATAGTTCAGTACGCACAAAGCCAACCCCGTCAGAACTTCATGCTGCTCTCAGGTCCATCAATGGCTTAGCCGTTTTAGATGATCTGCCGCCCGGTGATGCTTCTCTGTTGAAGGATGTAGGCATGACCATCCTCATGGCATCGGATGAGCATCAACTCAAGGATGTTGGACAGGCTATTCCCATGCGAGGATTGCCAATTCCAGAGGCGATCGCCCTGGTTGAGCAGCGTTTGGGACGTTCACTAGAGGACGATGTAGAAAAACAAGCGGCTGGAGTTGTCTGTCGTGCTCTAAAAGGACACCCTCTCCGCATTATTCAAAATATTGGATTCCTGCAGGCATTTCGTAATTCAGGCGCAACAACTGACCTCCCGTCAACCCTCCCGCAATTGGCCGCACAGCTCCAGTCAGGGTTGTTCTCAGATGCACTGACAATACGGGCAGCAACCACTCTGCCTGAGCTAGAGCGGCGCGTGTTGGCAGTGCTTGCTGTGTTCGAACACATCGCGATCGCCCCTGAGCATTTGAACGTATTGGTCGGCTCGTCAAATCTAGATTTGACGTTTCAAATTTTGCTGGAGCGGGGGCTGATATGTCGCGATGTCCAAGGCTATCGCTTAGCAAGTAATTTGCTTCCTTATTTTCAGAAAATTTGGGATCTGACACCCTGGACCGATCGGTCCATCACCTATTTCACCACATGGGCTCAGCAACAAGAGACCATGACATCCCTCCTGAATACCCATTCACTTCTGTGGTGGGTGGCACAGTTAGCATTCCAGCGCAAGCAGTGGGAAGACGTGTTGTCTTTGTGCCAGATCCTTGATCATCCCTTCATGTTGGGAAAACGGTGGGGACGATGGCGGCAAATGTGGGAATTGGGTCTAGCCGCCGCTCGCTCAATGGGAGATGGTGCAGCCGAAGCATACGCCTTCCATCAATTGGGAAGTCGGGCACTGTGTTTAGGCGACCTATTCACAGCACACACCTATTTGACAGAAGCAACACAGCGTCGAGCCGCACTTCGAGATGAAGTGGGTGCAGCCATTTCTCAACACAATGCCAATTTATTGTTTGTTGCTCAAGACGAACGAGAAACTCAGTCGTCGGAAACTTCTAGCGAATCATTAACGCATACACCATCCACAAACACAGACTTAGCGATGGAAGCGGGTCGGGGCCAAGCTGACAAAGGGCAGCCATCAGGAGCACCGGTCACACGTATTCAACAGCAAACCATCGTTTCCGTTCCTCATCCCCCCACGGTGTCTCAACAGGGTATTGATCAAGCCAAAATCAATTTGATCACGAGTCAAATCGGCACTGGAAAAACCGCTAAACCATCTTCAACACAATCAGCCGCGACGACCACTCAGTCAACGGCTGATGAGGTAGCGTCTGCAAGGGTGCCTAGGAAGCCATCTCCCCAGTCGATCTCCGGGCACTCCCCAAGCACTGGGCATTCCCCAAGCAATGGAGCGATCGCCCCTACTCAGGCGACCACCAGAGCGATCGCTCAACCCGCAACCGCCTTGACGACCCAAGCCACAACTACCCCCCGGTCTCCTGTCCAACCGTCAACTGGCCCCACGTCCTCCAAAAAGATAACGCCACCTCCCCATGCTTCTGTCCCGCAACCAGGCGTTGATCCAAGCTCACCGCCAAAGGTCTATGCTGCCACCGAAGCCCGGAAATTCCCCATTGGCTGGATTGCAGTCGCGTCCATGGCCGCTCTATTTGGCGGTATCGGGGCATTTGTAGCACTCAATTGGAACCGTGCTCCTTTTTCAATTGATCCGAAGTCTGTCACGTTCACCCCCCAACTCGTGAACAGAGAGAGTTCCGTTCGTACTATCACGATCACCAATACAGGGCGAGAAAATGTTGAGCTGTCGTCGATTGCATTCAGTGAGGGCGATCGCCTCGACTTTGCAATTGAGGACGAGAGCTGCACTCAACGGCCATTGCGTCCAAAAGCAGACTGCATGGTCGAACTGACCTTCAATCCCCGAGAAAGCAACACTCGATCAACCGTATTGCGCGTTGCCGACCGCACAGGAGAACATGTTCGATTTGTTCAAGTACGGGGCATTGGTGAGTCAGCCGAAATTAATGCACAACCTGACGGATTAAGTTTTGCCCCTACATTGGTCGGACGTGACGAACAAGCGACCCAAACCATCACGATTACCAATGAGAGTGCCGTGCAGTTCTCAATGGGTTCCGCCTTTATCTCAGGAGAACGTGCCGATGCGTTTACGATCACTCACGATGGCTGTGAGGGACAGGCGCTCAGTCCAAATGATACCTGTACGGTAGATGTAACCTTCACCCCACCAGGGGCAGGTATCTTTGAAGCAAATTTTGCAATTCGTGATGCTACCAATGATCAGACTTGGCTACGGGCACTGATTGGGACGGGTGAACTTTCTGCGCCTGCCGTTTTTCCTGCAACGGTCTCGTTCGGAGCCGAGGTGATCGGTCGGCTGTCAACCAGGACTGTCACGATAAGAAATACAGGCGGTTCTGACTTAGACATCAGTCGTGCGTCGATTAGTGGAAACACGACAAACTTTAGAATTCAAGGCGATGGCTGCTCCCGTAACTCACTACAGCCTGGTGAACAATGTAACGTGACGGTTGGGTTTAATCCCCAGGCAGAACGTAGCTATTCGGCCACGTTGATTATTCAGGATAATGCCGTCAACAGCCCTCGTTCAGTCGCAATTACAGGTCAAGGCAGCAGGGTTGCCTCTCCTGGCTTATCCCCTAGCCCACTAACCTTTGGTGAGCAAGAACTCGGCACTACGCGCCAAGAGTCTATAACAATGACCAATCGTGGCAATGAGAGCATCCAGGTACAGGGTGTCTCCATCTCTCAGAGTAATGATTTTGCCATTGTGAATGAAACCTGTACCGATGGCACACTGGCCGCTGGTGGTACCTGCACCGTAACGGTTGGGTTCACACCACAGGAATCAGGCGATCGCTCGGCAACCATTAGCATTCGGGATAATGCAACGGGTAGCCCGCGTACTGTGGATGTCACAGGAGCAGGGTCAAGTATTCCGAGTCCTCAAATTCTCGCGATCGAAGCAACACCAGAGGAAGTTCCCCCAGGAGAGCGATCGCGCATTTGCTATCGAGCGGTGAATGCTGAGCGACTGACGCTACGCGATACTCAATCAGGACAAAGCAATACCGTTGATCCTGACAGTGGCTGTGCCACCGTGACACCAAGCACAACTACAACCTATGTTTTGACGGCAGAAGGACGAAATGGGCAATCGGTGACCCAGCAAGTACAAGTGAGGGTTTCTGATCCAGATACAACTCCGCCACCCACTCCGACGCCCCTCACACCGATGGGGAATGAGTATGTGCTCTGCCCATCCACGTCTACGGTTAATTTATCGTGGAATCCGGTTGTTGATGACAGTGACCCAGTGACCTATACGGCAATGCTAGAAAGAGGTATTGCTGTAACCGGATCAGGAGATCAGCCACAGGGATGGACTCTTGTGACACAACAAAATACCACGGCTTCGCAGGTGAATATCACGCCGTTTCTCGAAAAGGGTCGGGTGAGTTATCGTTGGCGAGTCAATGCGCAAGATGCCGCAGGAAATGTGAGTGCATTATCAAACTGGCTCAATTTCCGAACCTGTGACTAAGTAGCTTAACGTTATGAAACTAAACAGACACACGACTTGGCAAAGTTCGGGGAATCGGGTAAACGGGATAGTCACAGACGATTGAAATGCGGGATGATTCTCACAGCAGAGTCATATAGCCGGACAACCATGCTTCCATTTGTTGGCATACCCCCTACGATTCAAGCC
>JBCCWF010000248.1:0-9586 GCA_039194035.1 Cyanobacteria bacterium P01_E01_bin.6
ATCGCCACCATTAAACGTATCCACCCAAATCCTGCGTCGCCCGCACTGCGGGCGACGCAGGACTTGGGATTTTGGTTTTAATTACGTCCAGGTATTTATCTACTTAGATAAGAGTTGTTTAACGTTTTAACACTAATGTGGATGGCAAGGGCGATCGCTCTCCAATTGAATAGCCTTGCTTTTGAATGAGCTGCTCCAATCGATTAATCCGTGACTCAGACGTGGGATGACTGGTCAGAAAAGCAATCCGAAGGTCTTGCTTTTCGCTCATGCGGACGAAGAAATCAGTCGCTCCGTTAACATGCCCATAGACTTTGTTGAGCAGGTCGATGCCGACTTCATCCGCTTGTATTTCTTGCTTTTGAGAAAACTGTGAATCAGACAATGCTGTGACGCCTGATGTCGCAATCGAGCCAATCGTGCCCACATCACCAATGAGAGAGGCGATCGCCAGTCGAAACAACAGCTTCTGCCCCAGCCCTCGCATGTGATCTCGATTCGAGAAGTGGCCCAACTCGTGTCCCATGATCATCATCAGCTCATTCTCAGACTCGGCTTCTGCCAACAGGCCCTCATAGATAATGATGCGATCGCCCGGAATTGCCACGGCATTTACGACATCTTGAGGAACATAGAACACCTTGAAATCACGACCATCCCGCATCTTTGGAGGCAAGTATTGCTCTATCCGATCCATCATCACGTTCAGCGTGTCTTGGGTCGGTGATGGTTGTGATTGTGCTTCATAGGTAGGCACGATAGCAGCCCCTAATGCCTGTTCAACCTGTACAGGAATAAACCCAACCAACCCATTCGCAAGCACTCCGGCTAACCAAACGATCACCATGACCGTAGCGATGAATAACGCCAGTAGCTTCAGCACTGACCGATTTTGTGTCGGTACATTGCGATCGCTATAGTCAGCCGTACCGGGAGGCAGCTCGATAGACATGGGTTAATTGCTCTTGACAGGACGAAATGGATTCAAAAAGTTGATCAACTTATAAATATTCCGAGACTGTACCCACAGTCGACCGTTCCCGGAGAATCGACAGACCAGCCCTTCTCCACCCAGCAAGCTAGTCTTCAAATTCTTAAACGAAAGACCCCCCATAATTTCGACATTGTAAGAAAGGCTATCTTCAAACGCCACTACATAGCTGGTATCTACCACATACTCGCCTTCTACCGGAATCTCTAAGATGGCACCATAGGAGCTAAACCAAAAGTCACCCGTTCCCGATGCCCGTAGCAAAAACAATGATTCGCCACTAAAGAATCCCTTGAATCCTTGGAACTGGGTGTCTAACTCCACAGTAGAGCTTGCCGCAACAAACCCCGATGATTGCACCATCAGACTCTTACTGCCATTCAAGGAGTAATGAGTGACGTCTCCTGGTACTCCAGGCGATAAAAATAGTCGTCCAGCTTTCCCCTTAGGCGTAAATTCACTAATGAAGAGGGATTCACCACCCAGCATCCGACCAATGCCTCGCATCAGTCCTCCCTTCATCTTAGATTTCATGTCGATCCAATGATCCATCGCAGCCATGGCTCCGGCCTCAACCAATACAGTCTGATTGGCAGGAACCGTTAGTTCCAGAGAGGCATAGGCTGGAGCATGTTGAATGGTATAGGCGATCGCGGTACTCATTTGTCTCTTCTCCTAACGCAGCAGCGGCCCATGCATAGACCTTGAACTCAACACAAAAACCGAAACTCAACCGCAATACAAGGTTGGCAATGAAACATAGTCAGCTAAAACTCACCTATGTTTTGTATTTTGGTGGTTGTCCCCGCCTCCGGCGGGAGACAACCACCAAATTGACATAGCGAACAGCTGACCCATGCCATGTTGCGGTGTTTAACGGGGCGGAAGCCGTCCACCTACCTGGGCCCCAAAGGAGCCAGGGTTGTGGGTTTGACAATACACCTTGCCTCGTCCTTGAAACCGACACACGAGGCCCTCTCCACCCAGGAACGCACCTACCCAACTCGTTCCTGGCTTTGAGATTTTAAAGTCCAATGTTTTCTCAAAGGCCACAATATGTCCGGTGTCCACAATGTATTCACCGTCAACCGTGATCTCATAAATGCCGCCAAACGCACTGATCAAGACGAGGCCAGATCCGCTGACAGACAGCCAGAAAAGAGATTCTCCCGAGAATAGTGTTTTAAACCCCGGAAATCCTAGATCAATGTCGACTCCAGGCGTACTTGCCATATAGCCTGTGGATTGCACCACTAAATCTGTGCCATGAAGCTGGTAGGGCAAAATATCACCCATCAACTTAGGGGCCAGATAAATTTCGCCATTGCTATCTCCTGTGCGAAACACACTTAGAAATAACGATTCACCTGCCAGCATTCGTTTCAAGCCACCCATAATGCCGCCGCCTTTCCCGCGTCGGAGGGTCGTGCTGACATTCATATAGGCACTCATCGCAATCATGGCACCGGCTTCAGCGACGAGTTCTTCTCGCGGAGCCATTTCAATTTTGGCGATCGCACTATCCGGTTGATGAGTAATATCAACTTTCATCTACAAGCATCCTCAATACAAGTCATCAATGCTGTCTTGTTCAAGCCATCAAACAAATATAAGTACCTTGGCATCATTAAAAACCAGTTTCTAAATCCTGCGACGCCCGCGCAGCAGGCGGTGCAGGATTTATGAGTTTTATATTTAATTGTTTTTACCTACTTAATGGCTACGGCCAACCCATCGCCTGATCGTCACGACTCATCGATGGGGCTTACAACTTAGGCCGTAAAAACTTCACCAATCCATCCATACTCCGAGATTGGAGATAGATTTTCCCTTTTCCTTTCAATCGGTTGACAAATCCTTCCCCAGACGCGACTGAGCCGAATAGCCCACCGGAAAGACGCACATTCATGGTGATGGTCGGCTCATAGGCAACCAAATGACTGTTATCCACCACGAAATCATCGATGACATCGACTTCTGTCAATCCTCCATAGGCTCCAAAAAAGACCAATCCTTTGCCGCTGACTTTGAGTTTGAACAATCCCTCACCCGAAAACCAACTTGCGAGTCCAGCCCACTGAACGCCGACATTGACGCCACCAGAGTGGGCAATGTATGCACCGGGCTGGAGACATAACTCATTCCCCTGTAGCTGAATAGCCGCAATATCCCCAATGCTGGATTGAGTCAGCACCACTTCATAGGGCTGTTGTGTCTTGTTGGAGAACACATTCACAAAAAGTGATTCTCCACCAAAGAACCCTTTCATTAAGGCCGGGAGCAGTCCTCCGAAAAATTGGGTTTTCATCCCTAGCTCTGCTGCCATGCTGGCCATTGCTCCCGACTCAGCAGTAATGCGTTCTCCGGGTAGCAACGTCAGGAAAATGGTTGCAAAGGCTGGTTTGTAACGAACTTCGTATTTCACCACTCAACCTCTGTTGATATTGACTTCAGTCATTTATTTCAGGTCTCTCTGACTCAAACATTCCCGGTTATTCCGCGTAATCACCTATATTTCAGGGAATCTTAAAATTTCTCTACAGCTCAGGAATTATTGCTAGCAGGCGTCAACACCTCACATGGGTCGCTGGGGCGATCGTGGTGAGACAGGGTCCGAATGAGCAGAAAAATGTTGTGCTGTACGATCCGATCGATGATCAAGAGCATATCGATGATCAGTAGCATAGGGTACTCGCTCGGTTACTCAACTCGTTTACTGTTTTTGGAAGCACAATAGTGCCATGTTTCACAAGCGTTGTGCGATTGGACTGAGTGCTGGATCGTGAGTCATTGAGTAACCGATAGCTAATGAACGAGTTTTCTAAAACGTTGACGCTTCACATTAATGGATTACGGCGATCGCCCACCTGTTCTCCAGGGACGAGCTTACTGAGTGTGCTGCGAGAAGATGGGTGGAAGGGCGTCCATCGGGTGTGTGAATCTGGGGACTGTGGCAGCTGCACGGTATGGGTTGACGGTCAGGCGGTTCATAGCTGCATCTACTCAGCTTGGCAAGCAGAGCACACCGATATTACAACCATTGAGGGAGTGGCACAAAACGATACGCTATCCCCCATGCAAGAAGGATTTCTCGAACAACAGGGATTTCAATGTGGCTACTGCACGCCAGGCATGATCATGTCGGCGGAAAAGATGGTGGCGACAACAGAAGAGGGAATTCGCAACGCGATGGATGGCAATCTCTGTCGCTGTACTGGGTATCAAGCCATTGTGCAGAGTATTCTCGCAGGGCAGGACAAATCACGACAATCGTTGCTGCCACTGTCTAAATCGTCTGATGAACCATCTGACGCTTATGCCCAATCATCCGTCACCACCGGAATGTATCGTCAGGTTGGGCAAAGTATTCCGAAGCAAGACGGCCCTGATATTGTCACTGGAAAACCGGTATATACCGCAGACTGGGCACCCCCTGGCCTGCTGCATCTGAAGGTGGTGCGATCGCCCCATGCCCATGCCCGGATTCGCTCCATCAACAGTCAAAAAGCCGAAGCGTTGCCCGGTGTCCATGCGGTGCTGACCCATCGAGATGTGACACGACAACCGTATTCAACAGCAGGTCACGGAGCACCGGTGCCCGACCCCCATGATCATTATGTATTGGACACCAAAGTTCGGTTTGTGGGCGATCGCGTCGCAGCGGTGGTGGCCGAAAGTGCCGCCATCGCGGCCCAAGCCTGTGCGCTCATTGACGTAGAGTATGACGTTCTGCCCTACGTGCTCGATCCCGTCACGGCGATGGGCGATCGCGCAGCAGAGATAGAGCCGTGGAGTGAGCACCAACCAGAACCCTCGTCACCTCTGTCCTCACCTCCCATCCTTCATGACGAGCCAGAGTCCTTTCAGATTGATGATGCGCACCACAATATTGCTGGGGAAGTTGTTTTAGAGCGAGGCGATTGTGATGCCGGGTTTGCAAAAGCCGACCATCGTTTCGAACGAACCTATCACCTTCCCGCTATTCAGCATTTTCATCTCGAACCTCACATCAGCACTAGCTGGCTTGATGACGACGGCACTCTGGTTGTGCGAGCCAGTACGCAAGTACCCTTTCACTGCCAGCGACTGTTATCCGAACTGTTTGACCGACCACTCGAAACCGTGCGTGTGTTCAAAGCCAAAATGGGTGGGGGTTTTGGAAATAAACAAGAAATTCTCACGGAAGATCTGTGCGCCCTGGCAACGTTGAAAACAGGGCGTCCTGTGCAGTGGGAATTCACACGCCATGAAGAATTCACGGCAACGAACAGCCGCCATGCCACACTCATTCATCTCCGCATTGGAGTTACCGCCGCTGGCGAGTTGACCGCCATGGAGATGCGGGCGATCGCCAATACAGGCGCATACGGGAACCATGGAACTCAGGTTGTTTTCTTGACTGGGAGCATGCCCTTAGGACTGTATCGTTGTGCCAATCAACGCTTTTTAGGCCGCTCAGTTTACACCAACACCATGCCTGCGGGTGCATTTCGGGGCTATGGTGCCACTCAGGGCGTCTTTGCAGTGGAATGTTTAATGGATGAAATTGCAGAGACGCTGGCGCTCGATCCGATTGCTTTTAAACGCCAGCATCTGATGGTTCACAGTGATGAAATTCTCCTAGGAGCTGACCATCATTTTCATTTACTCGGCAGCGGTAGCCTAGACCAGACACTGGATGCTGTCCTCAAGAAAATTGGATATGTTCCTGGACAACCTCCTGTCTGTGATGGCAGTAAGCGGCGTGGCATTGGAGTGGCGATCGCCATGCAGGGGAGTGGTCTGGCAAAAATTCATCTGGCGACTGTTCAGCTTGCACTGAAACCGGATGGTCGCTACGAGATGAGGACAGGCTCTGTGGATGTCGGCACTGGATCGGATACGAGCTTGCGCCAAATTGCAGCGGACATGCTGAACACCACCGTTGAGACGATTGACATCATCTCAGCAGACACAAGAGACACCCCCTTTGATGCGGGTTCCTATGCATCCGCCACCCTTTATATTTCTGGCGAAGCTTCTCGTCGTGCTGCCCTCGCTCTCCGACAAGCACTCATCACATTTGCGGGCACCCAGTCAGACATCCCAGAAAGCGACTGGGTCTTAGAGGGCGATCGCCTTTATTCGTCCACAGGCAAAACCGTCACCCTCCATGAGTTGGCACAACAGGCTGTTCACGCCAATGTTGTTCTAGCGGTCGAGCGAGACTATGCTGCCGATTGTTCCTCATTAACGTTTGCCGTGATGGGAGCTGACGTTGAAGTCGATGTCGATACTGGGCGCGTGGATGTGCTGCGCTGTATCCAAGCGTTGGATATTGGCAAAGCCATCAATCCCCGCATTTGTGAAGGTCAGGCGGTTGGCGGAACTGTGATGGGCATCGGGTATGCGCTGCGAGAGGAACTTAAGTGGAACTCCTCCGGTCATATGCTGAATCCCCATCCGCGTACCTATCGACTCCCCTTAGCTAAAGATATTCCCCCGATTGAGGTCATTCTCATTGAAGGGATTGATCCCTATGGGCCCTGTGGAGCAAAAGGAATTGGAGAAATTGGAACGAATTGTGCAGCTCCGGCGATCGCCAATGCGATCGCTCATGCTACGGGGGTTCGGTTGCGCACACTCCCCATGACTCCCGAACGCGTCTGGTCGGCTCTCCAGCCGCCTAAAGAATAGGATGAAATAGAACCGGAAAGTATGGTGGTGGTGGCTGCGACGGTAACCGCTCGGGTAACGAATCAGACAATAAGTGCCTGGTTGTCATTAAAACTAAAACTCCAAATCCTGTGCCGACCGCGCAGCGGTCGGCACAGGATTTGGGAGAATACGTTTAATGATGGTCATCTACTTAAAATCTTTAAAAATTTATAAGTAGGTGGTCACAATTAACGGTAAAACCCATAAAACCCTGCGCCGACTGCCCAGCGGGCGGAGCAGGGTTGTGAATTTGTTTTTTAATTGTGTCGAGGTACTGATGAGCAAATTTTCTGTGTGAAGATATAGCAAATTTGGTAGGTCTGATTTTTGTCTTGTCTTGATGTTTGAAGTATGAATTTGTGGGTGAGAGTTGCGCAATACGCAACTCTCACCCACAAATTCATACCCAAATTGAGCAGCACCGCAGATTTGAGTCCTTGACGGATCAAGTCCATGGTCAGCACAGGTAGTCTATCTAAGGCTGCAACATCAACGCGATTGATGACTTCTAGGGAATCGTCATGTATCTTGGATTTGTCTTTGCAGCTATTCTCGCCCTCGTTCATGTCGTTCCTATCGATGTTGAGGCACTCACATTAATTCCTCGTGAAAAGTGGTTTTCGTTCACTGGAGGGGTTGTGTCAGCGTATGTTGTCCTCGATATTTTGCCGCGCCTCAGTCAATCTCAGGTGGGCATTCATACAGGAGAGATGATAGCCGTTAGCCAAGTTGATATCAGTATTTATTGTTTGATACTCGTCGGTATTCTGGTTTTTTATGGTCTAGAGAAACTAGTATGGCGATCGCGACAAATTAACCATGCTCAATCTGCAGTCGATTGCACATCTCCAGGAATTTTAGCTCTGCATCTTGGAGCGTTTTCGGTGTATATTGTGGGTCTAAATTTTTTACAAATTGGATACAGATTCGAGTCCCTTATCATTGAACGTTCTCTGCTCTTCACCGTTCTGGTTTTACACTTTATTGTTAACAATCATTGGATGCTGGAGCATCATAAAAGAGCGTATCGACGCATTGGGCGTTGGGTGATTGTTGCAGTTCTTCTTATCAGCGCCGCTACCCCAAAGCTCCTCTTGCGCGACGTTATGCCATTTGATCATATCTGGGCGTTTAGTGGTGGCGTTCTTCTAGCCAGCGGACTCAAAGAAGAAATCTCTGCAAAAACCAACACATGTTTTTGGTCTTTCTCATTTGGAGTCGTTATTTTTTCAATTGTTCTACTCTTGCTCTGAAGGGATTGTAGAATCGTCGATCAATAAATTCGCTGATCAATAAATTGATATCGTTTCTCGACGTGTGAACACCCCTTATTGAGGCACAATGATCGATGATGACAGCACGACAACCCGCTGGCTACTGACAATAAATGCCCCAAATCGGCGATCGCTCAACCCTTGCAGCACTTGACCCGCAATTGCAGGATCTGTACTGTAGGCAACTATTAAATAGGGCTGCTGCTCGTACACCGCCAACCCTACAGGGGCGTTTAATGCCGATTGTACGGCAGCGGCAATCTCTGGCCGATTGTCATAACGAACGAGTACCGCATATCCAGGCTCTAGAGTTGCTGGAGCATAGACTGGTGTTGCAGACGTTGGAGACGATCCCGGATTTGATGACGGCGTTGTTGTTGGCTGTGGAAAATTTGGTGATGTTCCGTTGGTAGGCGGTACTGTTCCTGTCGAATTGCCTGCCTCAGATGATGGGGTTTGATTACGAGCAACAATCGTTTCGAATTCCTCAACATCTGTTAAATACTCTGCCCAAGATTGAGCAAGGGCTTCATCTTCAAACGTACTCACTTGAATGACGAGCTGATTGCGATACATGCAGGGCGTAATGGTTGCACTGGATGGCAACACTTGCTCAAGACGGCGTTGCTCCTCAGGAGTCTGACCATCAACTAATAACGAATACTGATCTGTCTCAGGCAATTGACATTCAGCAACAGACTGAGCAGATGCATCTGATATCCAGATCATGCCAGTCAATATCGAAAGAACAGACATTAGCAGACTTTTCATTTGCCCAGACACGAGATTCACATATATAGAAGATAACCAGATATCAAAACAATCAGCAGATGCAGATTAAATCGCGATCCTCACAGGGTATGGAATCACGTCAGCGGCACGCTATCACGCAACCTCCAACCTTCTAAATAAACTGGGTTGCCTGACGGGTTTGCCCGAGTAAGTACCCTCAGAGCACCATGAGTTCATCGATGGATAGATGGAGCATACATCACCATAACGGCCTGATATGACTATAGATGCATGACATGAATAGATATTAAGTACATCACCTATGCGTCATCAGAGTTTTTACATCAATGATGCAAGCGGATCAGGAATACTATCCGATGGAGCCTCAAACTCACCAACTAGAACGAACTCTAAGCGAAGCTTCAACCAAGTAATGAATTGAGTATTGGTTGAAAGAATAGCCACTGCTGGCTGAGGACATACTTTTTTCGCCTCTGCCATTTCCGGAGCATCCAAAAAAGCAGGTTGTTTGACAAGCCAGAAATCAATCTCCTTTCCTTTTTCTTGATAGTCTCGAACGCGCTCTTTCAGAACTTCTTCGAAAGGCTCCTCTTCAAGCAAGAATTTTTGGCTCGCCAAAATGTAGTGATACGTGGTCATCGTGTTACGTCCGAGCGATTGTGTAGAACAGTGAGTTTGGCAGTGAGTTTGGCTTGGAACCACAATTTGGGAACCGAGCAAAGAGTCGATACGACATAGACAACAAATCATTTAGCGGCTTGATTGACGATCAGAACAAGCACGCTGGAAATGTGTCTGTGCAGATCCGATAGGCGATCGTCATTCTACACAAGCCCGCCCCAAAGCTCTAGGGGGGATTTTAAATATTGAG
>JBCCWF010000249.1:0-9564 GCA_039194035.1 Cyanobacteria bacterium P01_E01_bin.6
GTCAGCTAATCTGGTCTTGAGTGCGGGCGATCGCCTTTCCCTGGACGTCATCAATGGGGCAACCGAACTAGCTGATTTAACAATCATCGTCAAACTCAAGCGTGGCTAATGGCTGTAGACGTTTCCACATTTAGAATTGATTACCCGCAGTTTGCAGACCCTGCGACTTATTCTGATGCAACTATTGCACGGGCATTGGAGCGGGCTGCGCTGCGGGTGAATTCTGATGTGTGGGGCGATCTAGCCGATGAGGGACTGTCACTATTAGCTGCTCATCTAATGGCATTAGGTGCGATCGCCCAATCATCAGGAGGAAGCAACACAGGTGGATTGTCTCAGATATCTATCAATGGACAATCTTCAGTGCGCTTTAGTACAACAACGTCCACTAAGGCAGCATCTAATAGTGGGTATTCAGCCACTCGATATGGAATTGAATTCAAAGAAATGATGACGCTGGTTACGGCTGGTAGCGTGAGGATCTATTAATGGCAGTTACATACAAAGGCGGCAATACAACCCACTCAAATCCAAATGCTGAGGATTGGACTGTAACAGTGGCGATCGCCTCAGGTACGCTATCGGAAGCCTTTCATTTACCTGGTATCGTTGCTTTCGTTGACATCGGAGCAACTGTAACAGCCGGACGAACTCTCACGCTGCAAAGATTAGAAACAGATGGCAGCACGTTCGTTGATACTGAGCTGACGTTTACAACACTGGACGATGAAGCGGCAACGTCCAGATGGACATCAGAGCAGATGGCTCCCTACGCTGGGTTATTTGGTAAATATGAAAACCTCAAATTAAAGCTGAGCGCTTCAGATAGCATCACCGTTGTCTTTCATTGCACAAAGACTTAGAGAAGACAAAGAAGCTCAAGAGCAGGCAGCTAAGAAAGCCGAGAGAGAAAGGAAAATGAGGCGGAAACGAGCTTAATTTCACATGGATGCATCCGGCAATTTCTCAAATCGGCAATACAAGGTTTTCCCATGCGTATCTTGCGCCGGATCTACCCTTTTCCCATTACAGAGCAGATCAAGAAAGTTATCTAATGGCCGTGCCCACAATTGGGCGCGCAATTGTGCGATCGCCGCATCCTTTGGATCATGTTCACGATAGAGCACAAGTCTATCTGCAATGAAACCGTCTGAATTATAGGCATAGTAGGAATCATCAATTATGCCTACCGAGATAGGATCTCCAGTGTTTGCGTTAGTGAATTTCAAAAATGGAAAATCCTGCATTAGTTCATCTAACGTGCTGAATACCCTTTTTTCACCTCCTTCAGCCTGGGTGACACCAATCACAAGGTAATTTGTCCCTTTGAAGTGCCGATACACATCACCACGAGCAGGGATTGGTCGATCTAACATGTTTGTCATGCTACTAATTTATTCCTGGCTTTCTTCAATCTTTTAATAGCCTTGCCTGGCAACCAACTTTATAAGTTCTCGTTCCAGACATCCTCAGTATTACCGTTTACGCCATTCAAATATTTTACCCTGCTCACACCTTCACCATTAAAAGCTGTGATATCATACCTTCAAGAGAATTTTGATTTCGATGCCCGCTCCTTTCCTTCCGCTACGCTTGATACCCATACTCTACCCCTACCGATTCATTCCCGGTGGGGGTTCCTTGTAAATAAATGAACAGTGCGATGAGGTGTTCGTGAAATATTTTTTGGACACTGAATTCATTGAAGATGGTAAAACAATTGACCTCATCAGCATAGGCATCGTGACTGAAGACGGGCGTGAGTATTATGCAGAAAGCCTAGAAGCAGAATTCTCAAAGGCGTCTGAGTGGGTGAGACAAAATGTACTTCCGAATCTATGGTCTCGACAAGTAAATAAGTCAGCGTATAACGCGTGGGTGCGAGATGGTGGGGCAGGTGGGCTTATGAGCCGCAAAGAAATAGCCTTCTCTGCCAGAAATTTCTGCGACCCAAAAAAATTTGGAGAACCACAATTTTGGGCGTATTACGCCGCTTATGACTGGGTAGCATTTTGCCAGTTGTTTGGAACCCTGATGGATTTACCCAAGGGGTTCCCTAAGTATTGTCGCGACATCAATCAACTGTGTGATGAAAGGGGAAATCCTGCTTTACCTAAGAAGCAGAATAAGCACAACGCATTAGCCGATGCACAATGGAATAAGAGTGCTTGGGAATACCTAAATTCACTCAAACAAATCAAACAAAAACGCATTTGAAAGCGTTCATTCCCCACATCCCTTCCCTACTTCGCTGACTCCATCCTTTTCTACCGTGAACGCTTTCCACGGTACGAAGCGATCGCGTCGATCGCCACACCAGAAGCCCCACTCTCTCGTTACCGGTCCTGTAATGAAAAGTGTCCAGAACGGCTTGAAGATGATCATTTGATGACGGTGCAATGCGCTTCGCCCCACAATGTCGCCAGCGCGGATATATTTGACTTTGACGTCGATCGCATCTTCAATAAATATTTGCTCAATCGCCTTACCCCACAGAGCAACGCTGACCGAATTCCAAGGATGGTCATGAGGCACGTCGTTGTCACTTCGTAAGAATTTGTGGAGGTAGATGTTGAACCAGGGATTTCTGGGTATCAAGTACCAGCGGAGTAGGTATGGGGCGTTCGCCCGTCCGATAATTCTATGGGGTTTGAGCATTTAGGCTTTTCCAACAATAAACAAAAATCATTTGAGAATCCCCGGCATTGAACAAAGTGAGTCAATCCGGGGTGATTTGTAGTATTTACCTCAAATCTTGCTCCTAGAACATTAGGAAAACTAGGCGGGTGCAGGAAAGCGATTTCCCACAAGGATTGATGGCATGGCTATTCTTCTGACTTTATCCAAATTACTTCGGTCTTATCGGATGGAGACACGCCAACAAGGCGACCAACAACTTTTACGTTACTAAACTTTGGGTTATTCAACGATTGCTCAATGTTTAGTATGCTTGCCGCGATCGCATCCGCCTGTTGCAATGTGTCAGCTTCAATTCTTAACCCAGACCATCTTGATATTCCCTCGTTGTCCTTCTTCTCGTACTCAGTAATGTAGGTTGCCATCGCTTCACCTCCAATTATTGCTGGCCTCACCCCTACGCTCCCGTTCCTTCTTTAGCCACTCCTCTTCCCACATAAAATCAATATTTGCGTTCTTGGCCGCCTCTTCATCCTCTGGGCGATCGCCTCCTTTACCCCAGGTCTAAGCTTCAAGTCTTTGGGGTGTTGTGAGAAGGAAGCGCCACTAGCGGTTTCAGTGAGAGTTCCATCCCTGTCAAGGATGAGGCTTTTTACATTTCTGACGTTATTAATACTGTTGTAGGAAAAATCATCTTTCATGGCGTTTTCTCTATTACGACTAAAAAATCCAAAGGGCGATCGCCACTCCAGCACATAACGCCCAGCCATGACCCCATAACAACCAAGCGAATAAATTCATTGCCATCTGAATGGGGTTTGGGTATCCAAGCAGCCATCGGAGGCCTATTGATTTGGCTCGTTTGTTTTGGTATCGAACACATCCCCAGCCTGTTGTGCCTGTCCACCATGCTGTGCCAGACAGCCCCAGCGATGCAGGGACATGGATGAGCCAGTGATACCATCCAGGGACTGCAACAACAATGTTTAATCGATAGCTAATGTGGTGACGGTGCATTAATCACACTTCCTTGATGCGTATTCAGCAACACTTGGATACCCCCCAGGTTGAGGCACTGTACTTGTATAAGCATTGATGTCTCCTGCGTAATGCCACGCGGACATCATGCGACATTTTGTTTGGTTGTCTACTGCATCGGGGATTTGACTTAGCCCATCGTCCCAGTAACAACGTAAGAACTTATCTTGAAGTGGGCGATCGCCAATAAATTCTCTTTGCACTTGCGGATTTGACCAATCCCAATTGATGCCTACGCAATCTTCATAAAGCTCAAGGGTTGAGGGCATGAACTGATAGCAGCCCAGTGCTCCACTAAACTCATTGAGGTTGTTCCGGCAACCGGATGACTCATGGTGAACAATTCGATTTAGAAAATCGTCACTTACCTCGTCTCCAATATCGCCAATGGTTTGAATTGGCTTAGGCGGATCGCCCTTTAATGCCCACACTAAGAAGCCTTTTGCAGGAGGTATGGGGTTTCCATTAATTTCTTCTGCCCAATCCAGATGCGGTCCAGTGCTTGTCCCTGTATTGCCTGTTCGAGCAATCACTTGACCGGAGTTGAATACTCCCGACTGGCACCTACTGAGGTGAGAAGCTCGAAATGTTCGAGGAATATCGTCGGGTTTGATCCGAGCAGTTAGCCCCCAACCATCCTCGTTTGAACAGATAACGCTACCGTCCCCAACCATGTAAACAGCGGTGCCGGATGGGGTACCGAGATCGACCGCTAAGTGATTGGTTGATGCTCCAGCAGTAGGCGCTATGCGCCTACCAAAGCCGGATGTCACCAGATACCCTTGCAGGCGATCGCCCTCCTGTATCTTCTCGGAGTAAATAGGATCTGACAGTTCCATGCCATCAGCGCCCCTCGCCCCTGCATAGCTGCCAGGTAAGGCGATCGCCCCTCCAGTCACGCTACGAATACCAGAGGCGATCGCGCCCCAGTGAGAGACGGCGATAACCACGCCAAACACAATCAAGCGGGTCTTAAAAGATCTCCAGTTTTCATTGGCCTGATTGTGTGATTTACCAAAGTCATTTAGGTGTCGTAATGAGGCAGCAATAGAATTGCCAATTACCAACAAATCATCATTACTCTTTTGAAAGGGGCTCCGAACCGAAGGTGAATGACCTTTACTCTTCTGTTCCCCCTTGGCCTCCTTCGGTAAAAATCTCCCCTTGGAATCCCTCTGTAATCCCTTCCATCCCTTCGGAGCTTCGTTCGATTGCACTGTCGCCTCCTCTATAAAAAATAGGTTCTTGCAAACTAATGTCAATCCATCCAATTTCATGGAGGATGAAGACAGCAATCAAAATGTCAACCAACGCTGAAAGTGAATTCATGGTTATCTCCCTGTAACTTCGGGAGCCTCAATGACAACGGTTGGGCGCTGCCCTTGGGGATCTTCACTGAGTCCATCAATGCCGTTTTGAATTTGCCGCCCTGCTTTGTTGCCATCAACAGAAAATCGCATCGCATTAGACGATAGCAGCCCAACCACGACCAGGAACGCGAATACACCGCCAAGTAACTGAAATAAACCGCTCATACCTCAACTGTCTCCTTACTTGAAATGAACTCTTGATGCTTGAACTTCAACTCTTCCCAGCGATCGTCACTGGAAGATTTTTTAATTTTGGTAGGCATATCCAGCACTTGATTTAAGTGCTCCACTGTAGCGGTTGGAGACTTGCCCTCAGAGAAGCAACTCCAAACAATATCAGCGCACGATTCCCACCAGTCCCTCAACGGATCAGACCATTCAACAGAGACATCCAGCCCATCACTCCAATCTGGGAGTAAACCCACACGAGCTTTGTCGTCACGGCGCTTGTAAACGCATACACGATGTTTGCCGCTGCTGAACAATGGGACCATCTCATCTCGCTTTTCCAAAAGCGTCTTGCGATCAACACTGGACGGTAACCTAATGTTTATGTCTTCCAGCATTGCCGAGCCAGTCATCACCCAATACGCATTAAGCAGAGAAGTAAGGTCAAACCCTGTACGTTCTTTCTTAATTTCATGAAGTCCAATGGTGATTTCCATTGGGCCAAACTTCCGCCCTTCATAAAGGGTGAGATCAAACGCTTCTACTAGCTGCTTTGCTCGCTCGTCCCCAAGCCACGACAAGGTGGCAACCACTTCGTCAATCATCAACTTGCGAGGAACCCATTCTTCTTTAGGCGTACTCCCATTAGTTCGAGCTTCCAAGTCGTTGAGAAAATCGTCAATTAGGGCGATCGCCTCTACCTTTGACGTTGCCATCATTTCTTGCATGGCCTCGTCAGGGATGCCAGGAATACGAATATTGTTGTGCTTATCAATGATGTCGATCCGCCCCTGTGAATGCAGCCTTAGCCAGTGGATAGCATCAGCGGTCATGACTGTCGATTTTCCACTGCCACGCGCACCCATGACGACCTTAGACGCACCCCAGAAGTCATCATCAAGAAATGACAGCATCTCTTTTTCAGCCTTCTCACGTGCCATCTCAACTATTTTCCGGATACTAAGTGCGGGCTTTTGAGCCGGAATCTTACCCAAGCTGACCTGCTCAGTAGCGGTGCCAAATTCCGCCACAAACTCACCCAGGCCAGCCATCATCGTATTGATACCAGCATTGAACGCTTGAGGATATGCATTTAAACCAAGCTTTTGCCGTCGATGGTGCTGCACGATCTCAGCAATTCCTACCACTCCAAAGACTAGGTTCAATAAACGCTCAGATCGAGGAATTTCAGCAAGCATAGCTTGTCCGATCAGATGAGCACAGCCAATAGCGAGTAAACAATGAGCCCAAGTAGAGTAACTTTGTGCCTTCATTACTCTTCCTCCCCTAACGACATGCGAATCATAAGTTCGCGCTGATATTCACGCTCTTTTGCGCTCCGCATGAACTCTTCAACCATCACGACAGATGGAAGATAGTCATGGGCGATCGCCAACTCTCCATTACCTTCAATGGATCGCAGAGCATAGAGCAAGGCAAGTCGGTCCTTCAGAACTGCACTAGTTCTGAACTGGTTTTCACCAGAACCAGTCATTGGGCTGTAAACTCCATCAACGGCCTCCAGTCTGCGGTTCATCGAATCTAGCTCTGCCATCAACCAATCTCGTGGACTGATTCCCTTATCTAAAGCAGCCTGCTCAGATAAACGAACAAATTCATAGGCACGGGTAAGAATTTCTTGATTCCGGTCTTGCTCTATGCGCTCAATTGACCGACTTAAATCGGTCATCATTCGCATATAACTTTGATCAAGGGCCTCGGCTTGCTCCTCTTGGGTTGCCTGCTCAGATCGGCTAGCACTGCGCCTTTCAACCTCCTGAGCTATCGTTTCTAGGTCCCTTTCGTTGACAGCAAAATAAGCTTGCTGGCGATCGCCACTGCCACCACCAACCATCCGAATACCAAATATCAAAATGGCGATCGCCACTATCCCAGCCAACGACATTGCCCCTGGCGAACTCCAAAGTTTAGAGTTCTGCACAACTTGCTGATCTACATTGTCGTTGACTGGAACAACCCGATTACTCGATTCTGCCTGTACCATTTCCAGTTCCAAAAGGACTAATTGCAGTTCTACAGAACTAAATCACTCAAAAACTAACGAAGTTCCGACAGTTCAGAGGTTTTAGTTCTCATTTTCAGCTCTCATCTGTCTGTTCCGCGTGCAACAGAACGGCAAGCTGTTCAACAGGGATATTCAAATCCCTACTGGCAGCGGCCAATCGTCTTTGGATGCCTTGCCGAGTCTGATTCTTTTGGCGATCGCACACCACTAGCCCACCTAATGCCCCTAGTGCACTGCCAGCAATCCCCCATGGCACCACATCAGCAATGTGGATCTGATTAGCGTCACTCAATCGAACATGCTGGCGGAAGCCCCAAAATGAAGCGTAGAAACCAGTGGCGGCAAGGATCGGAACTAACAATCGATACATGGCTTTTACCCTTAAGCTTTTGGTTGTTGCTCTGAAAGAGTTTCGCCGCCCTCGGTAAAACCCAAGCTAATTCCCTCCATGACTCCAGCAGAAACCTCTTGCCGAACCATTTCACGAATTCCTAACCGAAGGCTGGACAAATCTTTCTTGAACGAATTCTGTTGTGTCTTCAGGCCCTGACGAGCTTGAAAACGAGAAATAGCACCGCACTCAAGAAGCTCTTCAGATGTATTTACTTCAACCTCTACAGGGGGAGCTACAACAATCTTGCCTGCGACAATGCCGTAGTCATTGACCTGGTCAACTGGCTGGCTAATGAGATCGTCAGAACTCTGTTCATTGCTAAGTTCTGGGTGCATTGCCCACAGCACAGAAATGTACTGATCTGGGTTGCCTTGCTTGGCATACTTCATGATCTCTCTCATCTCACCAAGTCCAAACTCAGTAAGTGAGCCATTGTCAGAAATAACCTTGAAATCCTCTTTGTTCCAAGCTTCCAGCAATACGCGCTTGTAATTTTTGATAGAAGATTCGGAACGCTTCAATTGCTTTGCTGCGTCCTTAATCGAATAGGTCATTGCCTGGGCATTGTCTACCTGAACTTGCTCTGTAGTGGTCGTTTTAGTCATTTCTAAATTCTCCTTCGTTGGCTAGCCATTGACTAGGTATAAACAAAAAATAGCCTCAATCTTCGGATTGAGGCTACAGTTGAATATGAATTCCATATAAAAAGAAATTATTCGTCTTCACTAAACATGTTGGGAGGAAGTTGGATTAATTCTCTGATCGTATTGATTATGTCAGCCATTCGCAATGACTGTTTAACGTGGCTGGGGCAATCCGAAAAGTCGCTACCCCATGTATTAATGGTGTTTTTGCTAATTGACGTGACACGAGCTATCTCAGCCATGCAAGCCTTCCTATAGCCCCTTTCTCCTTGTTCGATGTGCCACAGCTTAGGCACCCACTTAGAACAATAATCAGATGGTTCCAACGGTATATCACTCAAAGCATCTAGTTCATGATGCGGCTTAAATGCTCTATTGACCAGTATTGCAGTCATTGACGCTCTCCTTGTTAGTATGAATCTCATACTGATAATAACCAATATCAGATGAGCTTAGGCAAAAATTGGTCGCTGCATTGGAGCAGGGCAATGTAGAAGAGGCGATCGCCCTGCTAAATGAATGAAGTGCGATTTAGATTCTTTTGATTTCCTGGTATGCGGTGCTGCTCCACCTCAGGTGGATAAAATTTGTCTTCGTCTGCTGCCATCCGATATCGACAGGAAGCAAAGGAAAGGGGGCGAAGCGATCGCTCATGCTCTCAATTACGGGCTTCATCTCCTCACTTGCACGTTGCAGGCATATAGACTTTTCTATTTCAAAATAAACAAAGCCCACATCCCACAGATCGCAAGGCTGCCACTTCACCCTTTGCGATTTATTGATGTTTGTGGCATCAAGAATTACGTTGTCATGCCCTGCAACAAATAGAGCAGGCACCATGTAATTCGCCACCATCCATATCGCTGTTTCAGCGGCGGGATTAAATGCCTCTCCATGCATGGCGACACGGATAGAGTCGGGATTCACTACGGAGGCGTTGCCCCATCGATCTAGGTTTTGCCAAATCCATGTCGTTTTACCCGATCTGGGTAGCCCAATCGTGAGCCACAGCATCGGCTTTTTGTCATTTGAACAATCAATTGAGTTCTTCATCTTTTCTCTCTAAAATCAACGCAATCCCCATCTACTCCAGATGGATGCATGGCGCACACAATTCCATCATTGCCGTGGTAGTAGCGGCAGCTCAGGCATTGAGCGATCGCCCGCTCCCCATCTTTATCCATTTGCCAAACTGCGCGGCCATGCTCATTGACGAGAGCAATGGACAATACGCTACTTGGCAATGAGCGGAACTCTTTTTGAGTGGGCGTTCTGTTCTGAGATTTA
>JBCCWF010000250.1:0-9493 GCA_039194035.1 Cyanobacteria bacterium P01_E01_bin.6
AAACAAGAAAATATTTCAGAAACCATCTATCTTAATTAAGTGATAATACTTAAGCAAAAGAGATGCTTTGTGAATTAGAAGTCTTTTTGAGGATATTTCTTGTCGTGCTTTTCAAAAAATAAATCAAGATATAAGAATATGATGCATGTATAAAAAATTACAAGTATTGCATTCTCGGCAAGGACAATTTCCTCATGGCCCAGTTCAATTTTCAATATCATTCGAGTATCCCTTTAGACCAAATGATTGGCTTTGAAATGGCTGGGCGTATTTGGTCTCATTACCTCACGGATGATGTCACCATCAATATTGATGTCTACGGTTCCGATGCTCTTCCTGACAATGTCTTGGGAGGGGCGATTCCAACATTTCATCAACAGCACTACGGTCTTTTTAATCAATATCTTGCTAGCGATATTACGTCTGCTGACGATGCTCTTGCCTATAGCTCAATACAGCAAGGCAATACAGCTGATTTAGCTTATTCCGGCGATATCGTCGAGGGCAATACCGAACTCTTGCTCACGAGTGCCAATGCAAAAGCTCTTGGCATGGATGAAGCCATCACGCTTGATCGATACATTTTAGAGAATCCTGATGCTTCGGATGGAGCCATTCTGATTAGAGATGATGCCGCGTGGAGCTATGACTATCTCCGAGACGGTGAGGTCAGCGAAACCAGCATCGATTTTCTCAGCGTTGCACTCCACGAAATTGGCCACATTTTGGGCTTTGTCAGCAGCGTTGACTATTCTCTTTTCGTTCAACAGCTCCATTCTGGTGCGACACACCTGACCAACTTCACGCCGCTTGATTTATTTCGCTATTCTCCGGAACAAGATGTGACTGATGTCTCTACTGGGGGAACAGCATTCTTTTCCATTGATGGAGGACAGACGAATGAAACGTATTTTGCAACAGGGAGTAATACGACTCTCGGAGGCGACGGGTATCAGGCTAGCCACTGGCAACAGACAGATAATGCTGTTGGTATCTTAGACCCGACCCTTGCCTATGGTGAACAATCGGACATAACGGGACTGGATCTGAAGGCCTTTGATGTCATTGGTTGGGACATTAAGGAGGATGCACTCAATACTTCACTCAACTGGGAAACGTTACTCCTGGAATCTAAGATCATCGTTGCGGAAGAACTAGACGTATCTGTAGATTGGCTGGAACAAAATACAAGTGTTCCAACATCTAACCTTTCAGCCGTAGCGTTTCCAGATTTTGATGAGGCTTTAGAACGCCGCAAGAAGAAGAAGAAGAAGAACGGTAAGAAGGATGCTCTGTTCCAAGAAGTTTGGGAGGATATCTTCTCGTCTAACGCAGACGCGGACAATCCAGAAGACACCACAAATCAAGTATTACGTGAAATGGTTTCCCACAAAACTATTGATTCATATCTTGAAGACGAGTATGGGGTCGCTATAGCCGAAAACCAAGACCAGATTATTACAGGAACTGACGAAAATGACTCTCTGGACGGCAGAGATGGCGACGATCTCATTGATGGGGATAAGGGCAATGATCTGATTAGTGGAGGGTTAGGTGCCGACTTGATCTGGGGTCAAGATGGCAACGATCGGCTTTTCGGAGGAGACGGCGATGATTTGCTTTTTGGGGAAACTGATGAGGATGAACTGAATGGTCAAGCTGGTGCCGATATTCTCTGGGGCGGTGATGGCAATGACATTTTAGACGGTGGTGATGGACGTGATTTTCTCAATGGTGGGACTGAAGCTGATGTTCTAGCTGGCGGAAGCAGTGACGATGTCCTTGAGGGCGGAAGTGGGGATGACATCCTAGTGGGTGACACGGGTCAAGATGCGCTAGCAGGCGGCAATGGCAATGACATCCTCTATGGAGATGGCTATGAAAATCAGGCTATTCCACTCACTCTTCAACAGCTTCGTGATCTTCGAGAATCGTTGACTCAAGCCAACGATCTACCCTTAGCAGAAGAGCAGAGTGCGTCTAGCCTTAACAAGACGCTTGATGGAGGACAGCTGCCGTTTCGAGTAGATGCAACCACGTTGACCTTGGGTGGGGGCTTTACTGTTGAAACCCATGAGATTTCCGGAATTTCGGGCGATCGCGTGATTAGTCTTAGGAATGGTCATGACGACACTGGAACCGCTAGCTTGACCTTTAGCAAGGCATCAGGACTCTACAACATCGTCGTGGGGTATTTGGACGAAAATGATGGTCAAGCCGAGGTGACCGTCAGACTGAATGGAGTAGAGATTGATGAGTGGGACTTTGATGCCGACAACCACACATTAAATACTCGAACTGTTGCCGTGGGAGTTTCGCTGAATCCTGGAGATGTGATTGAGATTGAGGGAACACGAAGAGGTGAAGAATATGCCCGAATTTCGTACTTAGAGTTCACCCCCATGTTGAATACGGTTATAGAGCCAACCGCCGACTCAGGATCAGACGCCAACCTAGGAGGAGGTCAATCAGGTGAGCCGAATGCAGATGATGCAGAACCGAGCGCAGATAATACAGCACTAATTGCAGATAATTTAGTCTCTGATCCAGTCATCACCGATGATGCATCAAACCGAGCACTAGATAATGGTGATCTTCTTCGAGGTGGTGGCGGAAATGATGAACTCTATGGTGGAAACGGAAATGATGTGCTGTACGGAGAAGATGAATGGAACGATTCTGTAGTCAATAAGTCGTCAGTCCATTTTTACGGCAATGATGCCATCATTGCGGATCACACCAATGAACTATTGGTGAATAACGGAACCCTCAGTTTTAGTTTTCAGGCTGATGAGGTGTCTACAACTCAAGGTCTCTTCTCCAAAGACTCCGAATATTATGATGATGGTGGGCATCTAACGGTATATCTAGAAAGTGGGAAGCTTGTTGCGCGATTACAAAGTAAATCTACGACACACTACGTTTCAACTACGGTCAATGATGGACAGGACTACGACGTCGCCGTCACATTTGGCTCTCGTGGCTTTGAATTATGGCTTAACGGTACCCGAGTCGATACAAACAGCTATACAGGCGGCCTAGGCACGAATTCTGGTGGTATCGGCAACTATGAACCCATTGTTTTGGGCGCATCCCAGGTTCAGAGTGGCAATCAGGTCGCTGACGTCTTACAAAACGATTTCACAGGCACGTTAAAAGATGTACAGCTTTTTGACCAGCAACTCGATGATGCAGACATCTCACGACTCTCGACCCATATTCCGTCTGGCGTTAATGCTGTCTTTGAAGAGCTGATCACTACCCCATCAGATGCCGGAAATGACGTGCTTGTTGGAGGGAATGGCAACGATCGCCTCTATGGAAATGCTGGTGATGACATTCTTTATGGGGATGATCCCATCATGATTTCCTCGGAGAGGACATTTGATGGATTTGATGGAAACAATGTCATCGTCACAAACCATACCTCTGACATGTTGCTCAATAGCGGGACATTAAGCTTTAACTTCCAAGCAGCAAGCGTCTCTGAAACGCAAGGACTCTTCTCGAAAGATTCGAGTTATTACGATGATGGTGGACACTTGACCGTATATTTGGAACAAGGAAACCTCGTAGGACGATTGCAAAGCTCTAACAATAGCTATCACGTGCAAGCTTCTGTGACGGCAGGGCAAGACTATGATGTTGCACTCACCTTTGGAACTCGTGGCTTAGAGTTATGGCTCAATGGAAGTCGAGTTGACACAAATAGCTATACAGGGGGACTAGGAACGAATTCTGGTGGTATCGGCAACTACGAACCCATTGTTTTAGGAGCATCTCAGTCGGGCAGTGGCAATCAGGTTGCTGATTCACTGCAACACTATTTCACCGGTACCCTAAAAGATGTACGTCTTTTTGATCAGCAACTCGATGGTGCAAACATTTCTCAACTCTCCACCCAGGTTCCATTGAATGCTAATGCCGTCTTTGAAGACCTGATTGACCCTGCATTCCATGAGCCTCTGACAACAGGGAATGACAATACCGTTCTCTCTAGCTCCAGTCTTCCAAACGGGGCTATAGTCCGCAATAGCAAAGCCTATCTAATGACTGAGAGCAGTCAGACATGGGAAGAAGCTCAGGCCGAGGCCCAGACCTACGGGGGGAACTTAGTTGCGATTAATGATGAGGCGGAACAAGACTGGTTGAGCCAAACCTTTGGCTCAACCGAGAAATTCTGGATTGGGTTGACTGATGCAACTAAAGAAGGAGAATTTCGTTGGGTTACTGGAGAACCTGTGACCTATACGAACTGGTCTCCTGGTCAGGCTGATAACGGTCACGGGAATGAAGACCATGTTGAAATGAACTTTCATCAAGGAAAATGGAATGATCAAGGAGCTCAGTCTCAGCGTAGGGGCATTATTGAAATTGATCTACAAGCATTGAACAACAATGACAGTCTGGTTGGAGGTGCTGGCAACGATGTCCTCACAGGTGGCAAAGGCAACGATGTTCTCAACGGTACAAGCAGCCTTGCAAAAGGGGTGTTCGAGAAGGATACTCTGATTGGGGGAGCAGGATCTGATTACTTTATCTTGGGTGACTCTAATACTGCGTATTACAGCAGCAAGAGTAGTGCTGACTATGCAATAATTCAAGATTTTGACCTTTCTGTGGATAAGCTCCAGCTTTACGGAGTCAGCAGTTCTTATCGCGAGGTTCAAGTTGGGAGCGATCGCCATCTCTTTTATGACCATGGGAGTAGTTCTGATTTAATTGCTGTTTTCAAAAACACCGACACATTAGATCTAGGAAGCTCTAGTGTTGACTATGTTTAAGTGTGGTAAGTACCTGGACGTCATTAAAACCAAAAACTCAAATCCTGTGCCGCCCGCTGCGCGGGCGGCCCAGGATTTGGAAGGTTACGTTTAATGATGGCTAGCTACTTATCGAATGCCCAGCACTGTTGTTGTAAGACATTGTGGTAAAGCATTCGATATGCTGAAACTGTAGGGATTGAGAAACGCCAAGCGTTATTGCCAGATTGCATGAGCTATTGCCTGAACCTAGAGTGTCCGTCGCCCCAAAATCCAGATACGGGTCTATATTGCGAAGCTTGCGGGCAGCCGCTTCTTTTAGCGAATCGCTATCGGGCACTCACTCCTCTGGGACAAGGAGGATTTGGCAAAACCTATCTTGCTGTTGATGAAGCCTTTGAAGACGAACCTCAATGTGTGATCAAGCAGCAGGTTCATGCAGGGGGCGATCGCCCGTTACCAGAATCTCTTGCGCGATTTCGACAAGAAGCTGATCGGCTAGCAGAACTAGGAGAACACCCCCAAATTCCTGCATTGCTGGATTCTGTGGAGGAGGAAGATGGCAACTACCTAATCCAGGAGTTCATTGAAGGGCATGATTTTGAATCTGTCTTAGAAGAAGATGGCGAGTTTGAGGAAGATGGCATTCGTCAACTACTGGATGATTTGTTGCCTGTGCTGTCATTTGTCCACGAACATCGCATCATTCATCGAGATATCAAACCCAGAAATCTCATTGCTCCGTTGGTCGATAGCCCTGTTGTGTTAGTTGATTTCGGGTCATCCAAACGAGCCACCGGAACAGCTCTTGCCCGAACGGGAACCGTGATTGGAAGTGCAGGTTTTTCGGCACCTGAACAGGCGATGGGCAAAGCTGTTTTTTCTAGCGATCTCTATAGCTTGGGAGTGACCTGTGTTCACCTGCTGACAGGGATGCACCCGTTTGAACTGTATTCCGTGAGTCAGGATGATTGGGTCTGGCAGCAGTATTTACTGGAACCTATCAGTGATGAGTTAACGTATGTGCTGAATAAAATGCTGCGCCGTTCTGTAAATCAACGCTATCGAACAGCAGCAGCAGCACTCCAAGATTTGCGATCGCCCCCGGCAGACCTCTCCATGACTCAGAATCGTCGACTCAGTTACACTATCCCTAAAGACATTGCGGCAACAGCAGGGTATGCAGTAGAAACAACAGACGTAATAGAACCCAATCATGAGTTACCGATTCGTCAGATAGGGAATGATCCAACTCAACCGTGGTATTGCGCGCATCAGCTCATCGGCCATGGGGGAGCAGTCACCACCGTAGCGGTTAGTCCCAGTGGACAGGTGTTAGCAAGCGGCAGCACCGACCGCCGCATCATCCTCTGGAATATGCAGTCGGGCACGAAACTTCACACCATTGAGGGAAAATCACTCTTACACAATACAGGACACGCCGATCGCATTAATACGCTGTGCTTTACGCCAGACGGATCGACCCTGGTGAGCGGTAGTGATGACGGTACCATCAAGCTTTGGGACTTGAGTGAGCAGACATTGATTAGTACGCTATCCAGCTCGGAGTGGGTCATTTCGGCGATCGCCATTAGCCCTGATGGCAGTCTCTTGGTCAGCGGTGGTGACAATGGAGTGATCGAGTTCTGGGATCTGGAGCGGGGCGAATTTATTGAACGCATTCGAAAACATAGTGATCGAATTAGTCATTTGCAAATTCATCCTGATGGCAAAGCGCTGCTGAGCAGCAGCCATGACCAAACCATTCGACTCTGGGATTTGAGAACTGCTGATTTACTCAATACTTTTCGTGGTCACCGCACGCGCATTGGGTCATTTGCCACGAGTGCCGATTGGCAATTCATGGTGAGTGGCAGCGACGATGGAGAACTCACTTTCTGGGACTTGTCGCAGGCAACGCCGATAAAAACTATTCTGGCTCACAATGATGCTGTCCGCTGCCTTGCGGTGTGTCCTCAGTCTACGCCCCCACTGTTTGCGAGTGGTGGTGGTGATAGCTGTGTGCAGCTCTGGCTGCTGGAAACAGAGAGTTTAATGGGTGCAGATGGTGCAGCTACCACTGTCTCCAACATCACTCGCTTAGGAAATCGCTCTGACAGTGGTCAAAGCACTCTGCAAGAGGCTCCTGTTGAACAGGCGATTGCTCAGACACCGATCGAAGGGCGATCGCCCTTCATGACTAGTCGAATTGAGCGATTATGCGTTTTACATCACGAATGGAGCATTAATAGCCTTGTGTTTTCGCCTCAAGGACATCAACTCGTGAGTGCCAGTGTGGATGAAAGTATCAAAATCTGGCAGCGCTGAGTGAAGAAATATCATGAAGCTGTTGGTTAGCCTATTAAAATTGCGTGGTTGTCCCTCGCCAGATACAGTGGACAACCACCAAAATACACAAAATAGGTGAGTTTTAGCTTAATCATGGATACCCAGCATGTCAGGCCATCGAAAGAGGAGAAACTGAACCAGATTGATGCTCCAAATGATCAACAGCATCCATAATCCAATACGCAGCCAATAAAATTGTTTCACCTCGCTGGTTGTACAATTTTGGCTATGCCAAAGTTGTATAACTCGAAAGGCAGAATAAATCGTGCCGATGACCACTGACATTCCACGAGCAAACCATTGCAACATAATGATTTCACTCACAATCTGAGCCAGCAGCACCATCAGATAGCTGGATAAAATTGGACGAATCTTCGGGTGGTTGCGTTTCACGAACCACACTGCCATGGGAATCCCTAACCCTGCGATCGCCACAATCTGATGCCACACACTAGGTAGAGATTGAGAGGAACCAATATCAAGACGCAAGGGTAGAGCGTTGTAGGTGGAAAGGAGAGCGATCGCAACAATGACCATGGTCGCTATCGCAATAAAGGTCACGTCACGTCGCCCAGGGGCATCAAGAGCCTGCATGAGAACGATTCCTACAACACACCTTTAGAACTAGGAATCGCATGGGCGCGGCGCGGATCAATTTCGATGGCCATCCGCATGGCACGAGCAAATGCCTTAAAGGTGGCTTCGATAATGTGGTGAGAGTTAATGCCATCAAGTTGGCGAATGTGGAGGGTCATTTGCGTGTGATTGACCACAGCAACAAAAAACTCACGCACCAGTTGCGTATCATAGGTGCCAACTCGCTGGGTCGGAATGTCTAAGCCATAGCCCAGATGAGGGCGCCCCGAAAAGTCGAGGGTCACCTGCACCAGCGCTTCATCAAGAGGAGCGATGAAGTGACCGAAGCGGACAATGCCTTTGCGATTGCCCAAGGCTTGCTGAATGGCTTGTCCCAATGTGATACCGACATCTTCGTTGGTATGGTGATCGTCAATCTCCAAATCTCCGGTTGCTCGAATGTCAAGGTCAAGCAGACCATGAGATGAAATCTGATTCAGCATGTGATCGAGAAAGGGAATGCCTGTCTGTGCCGTACATTGCCCTTGTCCGTCTAAATTTACCTGCACGTGAACATCTGTTTCCTTTGTGGCGCGACTCACAGAGGCGATACGACTTGGGACGAAAGTTTTGCTTTCTGAAACAGTTGTAGCGGGAGCAACATGAGACGTGTTTAACGTCTCGGATGACAGATCACGAGTTTGCATGACAATTCAAATGAGACAAGCTAAAGAATGTGAAGAACGCCTCTTTACTTTAGACCAATGCAGGCGTTACTCGTTGTATCCGATTAGGACTTTTTGGGGATACAAAAGAAACTGAGGCTTAACGGTTCAAAACACAATGACCGTTTTTTCTGCAGGAACGTCATGAACAAGACAGAGTTTAACGCCACCCAATATGACCGTTTCCGGCGCATGTACATTCCATGTTTTGACGAACTTTATCGTGCTGCTATTCGCGTGATAGAAGGACATATCACGAAGGGCGATCGCACAAATCCTCTTTTTGCGTGAGGATATTTCAGCAGCTTTACTTTAAAAAAGCATAGGCACGATGCAGATACCAGCACCGTGCCTATGTAATAGATGTTCCCTGTTGATGGTGATAGATGTTCCCTGTTGTCCAGAGGAATTGACTAAGCTGATTGCATAAATCACACGAAAGATTTATTGCCTAACTCAAAGGCTCAAGCTCATCAGGACAAAAAGGCCCATAAGGAATCAAATCTAATCGGTCAGTCCCGCTTTCGGCGTTTTTCTTAATGAAAAACGTTCCTGCCTGAGTCGCACTCATGATGTTACCCACATGACCTCTCAGTGGCCCCTTCATAACTTTCACTGGCATTCCAGTGGAATATGGGCTGTCAGCATTTAACGGATATTGATAGTCTTCAGAAAAATTCATGCCCAAACCTCTGTTCATTAAAATTGAGTGGTAACAAAGCCAATGATTGACGAGAATCTGGAACTGTAAACTTGTCCAGGGATAAATCCATAGACTCCTTCATAGCTCAAAATGTTCTCAGCCCATCTCTTCAGAACAGACTATGAACCCAAGTAACCTCGAATTGAGGTGTCTCGGATTCACGTATCGGCCAGAACTCGTGCTCTATATCTCCCTCTAAACTCCCTAAACGATGCAATCTTTTATGGCATGCATCGCCCCGTATTGACTAGGCGCGGAAGATATTAAGCAGATTAAGCAGCACTATTTGACTCGGAAAAATCTGTATCTGTATCGAATTTAGCTTAAAAAAACATCTCAGGCTATAAAGAAATGATAAAAATACCTGTTCATTTCTT
>JBCCWF010000251.1:0-9457 GCA_039194035.1 Cyanobacteria bacterium P01_E01_bin.6
GCCCGGCTTAACTGTGGCGATCGCACTTACCTTATTTTTGCTCTTAAACTACAGTGGCAGGAACTGGTACCGGTTCGGATGGAGCAGAAGCAATCTGGGGCTGTTCTTCTGCTTCCTTCAATTTGGGTTCGTGACCATTCGGTTCATCTCTATACATGTCAAATGCCTTGATAATCTCACTCTCCCCATCACTTTTCACTGCTGTTGTTTCAGGTGAGAATGTCAACGAGTTGTCCGCGCTGACGAATTGCAAGTAATAGCCAAGGACTTGAGGCCCTGGAATACGTATATAGTAACCATCTGATGTAGAACCATGCATCGTCGATTCTGATGAATTTCGGCTCGCCGAACTACTAGACGCAGAGAAGCAGAATAAGCCGCCACCCGAAGATGAGGAGCTTTCGACTACTGACTTTATGCTCTTGCTGCTCCCAGTTGTCGTTTTTATTCGAATGGTTACATCTTTAGCGATTATCATTGCAACAGGAAACGCTGGAAGAGTGTAAGGATGCTGTGTCCCATCTATCCCCTCTGTCCAAGTTCTTTTACCGGTTGAGTCTACATCACTCATCGTCAACCCTCCCGCCACTTTCAGTGGAGCCAAATGGTAAAAAGCATTCGACATCTTAAAGATATTAGGGTTAAACCATCCACCTCGATCAAAAGACACTTTGGCAACGCGGAAGCCAATTTCAATATCCTGGTTGTAGAATTCTTTCTCTTGCTGTGATGAGCTACTCGATGAACTTGACTGACCACCTGCAGACGCAAACCATCCACTCGCTGCCCATTTATGGCTGCTAGAAGCAGCTTTACTAGCTTCTTCACTGTAATCTGTAGCCGTACTACTTTTAATCACAATGTCTTGAAACATCCCATCCACTTCAGGGTCTGCTTCCGTTTTTGGGGCTGATAAAAGAGGAGCAGCTTTTAAATTCTCTAAATTTGCTACATCTACCTCAAGATCGCTAACGTCAGCCATGCATAAGTCTAGTTTGCCCGTCCAGAGCTCAATCTTGGTTGCCTTCTTTTGATCCTCTTTAGGCACATCCTTGATATCCTTTTTTAGAGCCTCAATAACCGTTGTGAGGCTTGTCTGTATTTCTTTTACTTTAGGGTTAAGATTCTCCAACAGGTATTTATCGAGAGCTGCCAGCTTTCCATAATCATCATCACCACTAGTTGGCTTAGGTACTTCAACTGGATCGACAACTGAACTACTAGTCGCATTAGTAGGTGTTGGATTCCAGCTTTCGATGCCTTTTATATGCTCTAAAGTACGCTTTGCAGAATTAAATAGCTCGTCAGCAAATATTTTCTTCTTAGCGTAGTTTTCAGCTGCTTTCTTTTGACCGGTACCCATCACCTCTGCTAAAAGGTTCGTGTAATAATCGACCTCTGCTGTTAGTTCTCGCACCCGTTGCTGTGCAGCAGACTTATTAAACTTCCAATCGCGGGAATCAAGCTGTGCCCTATATGCCTTGAGTTTCTGTAACTCTGAAAGCGATGCAATAGCCTCCTCTTGGAGGTCTTTAGTTTCCACGGCACTTGTTACTGCGGTGGTCAAAGCTTCAATCTGCTCTTGGCTTATCGGATATCCAAGCGAAGCAGCATTGTCTATCGTAGCTAATGGATTATCTGCTCCATCTGCTAAGTCTGCTGCTTGTGCAGCTTTATTAGGAAACGCTTTAACAAGAGCGTTGGCCAAATCACCAATAGATTTTCCATGTTGGGTAGTGAGTGCACGCTCTGCGGCCTTGACCTTTTGTTGCTGGTCATCAACTTTTGTCTGAGCCGCAGCAATCTCATCAGGTGTGACATCCATCAAATTCATCTGTGCTAACTCGTTCTCGGCGCGAGAAAGCTCTTTTCTCTTCGCTATAAGCTGATCCCGAATTGAGTCTTCCGCCATGGTCAAATCTGCTGGGTTTAGATTTGGCGTGAGTGCTTTAAACCAGTTGTTAGGTTGAAACTGCACCGGGTAAATAGTCATTGACTCGTCAAGAGAAGAACGAGCAGAATTTCGCATTTTCTGCTTTGTGATTTCGAGCTCTTCTGCAACGGATGAGGCATTTAAATAACCCAAAATGGTTAAAACCTCATGGAGCTTACCTCTGACTACAACATCGTTGTATAAGTTATTGAGTTTCTCTTGTTCCACCATCCCTTCAGAGCTTTGCCACTTCGCATAATCATCCAACCAGTTGGCCTTAGCATCGACCTCTCGCTCAAGTCCCTTAACTAAGTCAGAGCGATTATTATGTCTTGCTTCTTCAATCTTGGATAGAGCTTCGTTATACCCATCTCTAAAGGATTCAAATTTTTCAGTTTTGTACTCGTTCCATTTGTTCTTCGCTACTAAGTAGGTTTGATAGAGCTGTTTGCAAAGCTCGATTCGCGAGAGAGAACGACCTGTTTTTTCATCAGTCTCGCCGCTAGGTTCTTCCAAAAAATTGCCCAGACCTGCTCGATCACGGATAAAGGGAATGAGGTAATCGAGCTTTGGAATAAAGTTGTTAATTGCTGTGTTATATACAACGGAAAGTTTCTCACCATTCGGTCCGGTATTCACACGATTCACACTAAAGAGCTGGTCTGACAGACGAAACTCGTTTTCTGCAACAGTGAATGGTTTTGTTAGCGCGCTGGTATTAGCACTCGTATCATATTGATACATCCGATAGTTTAAGGGCTGGGCAGGAAAGAGCATGCTAAATAACTGATCGTCACTACCGCCCAGTAGCTCATTAACCTTGTCGTAGATAGTCGCGATAAATTGCTTTTTAGTTGTCATGGTTGAATTCTCCTGATGTTGACGTGATGAACTTTTTTCGGTGCAGGATAACGATGCGAGCGATCGTCTCAGAAAACTCGCTTTTCGGTGAACATTGAATACTTAAACGGATTTCACGTGAAATCCTGGGTGGCAGATAAATTATCTACTTATTTAGATACTCGCCTTGAATTTATTTAACGGAGAAATAATCTTACTTACTCTTTTTTGAAGAGTCTTCCCTATACAATCGAGACAACTATTTTTTCACGAAGCTCGAAGTCTTTCAGCAAGCTGGCTTTCATGCTATTTTGTCAATGATTTGCAGTGGTTCTCAGCGTTGTTGATTGTGCCGATTAAGTTATTCGAATAGAGGATCAAGGCAAATGACCTCAGCCATCAGTCCTCAATCACAAGACTTCCCCTTAACATGAAGTCCCTTTGTATCATAGCCAGCATCAAGCAAATCCAAACGTGCTTTACCTGGTATCTGAGTCAAAATAATACAGTCTTCTAAATAAGTTGCCTTGAGGAATGCTTTACTGTGTTTTTTGGGAATACCTTGTGCATGAGACTATCGATAACTTTGGCTGTTAAAGAACTCTCAACTTTCTTGTCAAGCTTTTTGAATTCCGGATCTGTGAGTTGCTTATGCCAGATAACGGTTGGATTAGCTTCCCGCTGTTTCTGTCATCAAGTCATTACCAACCCGTTATTCAATCTTTGTATCTCCGTATTGAATGCGTCTATCTGAGATTGACTCAATCCTGGGGGGTTTCCTTGTATCTGTTCGATCCCGGTTTGTGCGCTAAAACTAAGCTTCTTATTTTGAAACTGCTCGATTGATATCACGATGTAGCCGTTGGAGAAGTCAACTACATCATTAGATGTAGAGCCATCTAAATGAATATGTGGTTTGTTATCAGATATTCCATCTGGATTCCAGTAGTAGGATGAACTAACATGCTTCCACGATGGTTGTAGCAAAGAACTTATTTTGATTTTCTTCTCATAAGGCAATGGTGTACCTCCTTTAATCTTTTTGGTAAGCTTTAGCATTTTCTCAGGAAACAGGAGCCAACTTCTCTAACTATGAAATTGCATCCCGAACATTAACCGCTAGCGCTGTGTCCACCGGCTACTCTAGATTTTTCGGATAGTAACAAGCTCTTGACAATTCATCCGGTGCAGCACAGAGTTAGGAATGAAAAATTAAGGATTCTGGGGAGTACCAGGCAGAGGCCCATCACATGGAACCCTAACTGATGGTACGACTGAATTATCTCTGGGACAGTAGCCAGCCTTATAAAAAGGTGCTCCGCTCCAGCATGCGCTGTAGCACCAAGCGAGTACAAGGTAGTCGTTGGAGTGCTGATTCCGAAAATCAGCCCAGTTATTAATGTTGTGGTAATCAACGACCTGAACATAGGTTCCGTATTGTTGAAAAAGAGCAAAATCCTGCCTGAGGAATTGAATTTCTCTGCAACCTTGAGATTTATCAGGTGCTCCAGTTGGACAAATGCCATGTGTACCTGACACGACTATCAGTTGCCTCTCCTGGGCAAGAGCTAACCCCAAACCGTTGATATAATTTACAACTTGGGTATGACTGGTTATGCTATCGAAGCCATGAACGAGACTGTGACTATCAAGAGCAAGGCCACTAGCATAAGCTTTACTTGGATTAATAGATAGCGCAAGACAAATTACTAGACACAAGTTGAGCAAAAGCTTCATAATTTTCACTGGATTACTTCTCCATTAAGCACGAAATATCCGAGTCCTTTAAGTCTGCAAAAGAACCTAATTTTGCCCATTACACGCCACAAATAAGCTCTGCCTTACACCGATCTACTATCGACGGTCGGTGTGCATGGATGCGATCGCTTGCTTCAAGGAATTTATGGGCATGATGTGTTCCCTACGGCACCGACGATAGCACCCCTAGATGAATGACTTTATGATTCCTGAGTGACCTCCTGTTTGAGGAAGATGGTGAACAGCTGATTGTTCGTATCCGTACCGCCGAAGGACAGCGGCATTCCCATACATTAGGCTGGCTGATTGTTATGCAGTAGTCTGATTAATTGCCACTTGAACAGGTCGGCTTCCGTATTCACCTAACAATAATCTTCAGTGATGCACAACCAACTCTATAGGGAGCTACTTCACATCTGCCTACAAGAAATTTTAGGCCGATAGTTCATAGGCTTATTAGAGTATCGGAGCGTAACTTACAACTAAGTTTCCTATTCATGTAATCGTTTTTCAATACTACTTTGGTAGAGTAATTGACTCGTATCTGCTCTCAAGGAATTGAGATTTTTGCATAAGATTTGTCTGGTCATTGCTGGCGCTCTAATGGGTTAAGATTCGGTAAATTAATTCTGGCGATCGCTGTTAAACCACCTTAAACAAACTCACCGCCAATTCATACAAAGAATCCACTAAGCCAAGCCTCACGAATGCTTGCAATTTACTTTCACCCCTCAATGACTGAGGACGACGACGATAGCGATAGTAATGCTGCTGGTACAGATTACAGAATGCTTCTGCTTGAGGAATGCCAGTGGATGCACAGTAATCATTAACTAAGCGCCTCACTTTCATGTCCATGCTCTCGAACGGAATGTCTTGAGATGACGGAGGCAGAGCAATTAATTGTTTATGCGCTTCGGCTCTAGCTTCTTCAAACTCTCTCAATCGCTCATCTTGTTGCCTCAGGCGCTGTTCTTGCTCTTGCATTCGGCGCTCTTGCTCTAGTTGCTCTTGCCTCACTTCAGAGAGCATTTTCAGTTGGGCAAGGATAGGATCGATGTTTTGAGGCTGATGCACCCATCCTGTAAGTTGCTGCATCCAGGAACGAACCCCGATCGCACGGAATGCACCGCAACACTTTCGTGCTTGCTCAGTACAATATCGACCGGCATCGTATGCGTAATATTCAAGGATGATGGCGATCGCTATGTCGGGGATGCCGTTTTGAGAAAATAACTCTAGATCCGCAGGCTTAAATCCATTCTCCATAAGAGTTGCAGCTAGTTTTGATGGCTCTAGATCCGCACCCTTGAAATGCCGTCTAAGACCAGATTCATCTATTGCACACAACCGGGCAGCTCCCCTAATTGATGCTATTCCTCGGCCGTCAGACAGAATTTGAATCTCAGAACGAATATCTTCTACAACTTGCGGAAAGCTACTCATTTGACTAATTCTCCATGAGTTATGAGCGATCGGTAGAAACGACGATCGCTCTTTTTTGTGGTTGCTATGCGCTGCTGGGACTGAATTGAGCAGCAGCAATACATGACTAATTTCGGTAGATGAATGTTGTGGTGATCAGGTCTATGTTTCGATTAGCGATCGCCACCGAAAGTGACGCCTAAACCTGACATTTGACTCACAGCTTCCCTTCTTCCTTCGCCGCATCAACAGCTCTTTGAAGCAGTACAGCCAGCAGGCTACTTAGAGATCGCTGTTCAATCTCTGCTAATTTTTCTCCGTCTCGCTTCAGATCATCAGTTATGTAAGTCGAGACTCGATTCTTATTCGTAGCCACAGTCATAGGTACAACTCTCCTTTCCTACTTTGACACCACTATAGTATCAAATATAGTCCCAAAATGCACCTACTTTGTGTTGACATAGGATTAAAGTAGTACTACTATGGAAGTAAGCAAGGGGTTGCGCCACCCCACAAAACGGCTCCCCGGTCAGGGCTGCGTCTGGCGCCTGAGGAAAAGGCGCAAATATCGACGGAAAACCACCAACAGCGATCGCCAGTCGAAGCGGGCGAGACTCCCGCCCCCGTCACCCAGTTCAGAGAAAGGAGACCACCGATGACCACCCGAACCCAGCTAATTCAGTCCCACCTCTCGATCCCGCCAGCGCCGAAGGCTGAGAGCAGCGAGATCTGCGATCAGATCACCGAGTTGCTCCAGCAGCTCCGAGACAGCGGCGATCAGATCGCTCTGCTTCAGGTGATTGGAGCCGCGAGTGGCTACGCTCAGCAGATTCGCTAGACCGATTCAGCCCGGATCTCTCCGGGCTTTGCTCCCGCCTAATGCAGCCAACGCCAGTCTCAAGCCTGGGTAAATGCAGAGAGGGCGAAAGAATCCGAGCCATATAACCGCGTTCCATCCCGCCCATTCGATGTAGATGCGTGCTGCTGAGTGAGTAATAGCTCCCCTGAAAGATGTAACGGTCTTTCTTCAGTATTTCCGAGCACGGCTAGCGAGTAGTCGAGACTACGAAACCCTACACATTTCTGGAGATTTTCTATTATGAGTTTTGAATTGCAGTCCGCTATCGTTTGCTACGGTTTCGCGTTCATCGCCTGTTTCTGGTTACTCTGCGATCGCCACGCTACGAGGCGTCCATCTCAGGCACCTGTTCAAGAGCCTTTTGATTTTGATTTAGTCGAAGTGGATTTGGGTGAGGAGATGGAAGGGGACGCCCTGAATGAGGCGATCGCCCAGGTTATTTCCCATGAAGAGAGTGCTCTGGATCGACTGATGAGCTTTTCCAAACGGAAGTTGCAGGGGCTGTGTGACGAGTACAATCTCAACCGTTCTGGCAGTAAGACGGCGATCGCCCAACGGCTATTCAATGAGGGGGTGATGGCGTAACTATTGAGTCTTGGCGGTGGGTCGCCATAAATCCCCAAACAAAAGGGCGATCGCCCCATGCCTGACAAACATGGCGATCGCCCTCTGTAAACCCTTGTAGAAAAAGGATATAGCTTATGCTACAGCGAAATAAGCCTGGCGGATATACATCAGAAGAAATTGCAGATTTTATTGGCGAATGGAATGTGCTGTGTGAGGAGAAGGCGAGAAACCCATACATGTCAACTCGTAGTCGATCATTCTTCCTCTCCTCAGTAGCAAAGTTTGTCGATGATCCTCAGCTTGGGGTTACGGCTGAGGAACGGGCTAAACGCTTCTTGAACTACAGCCCCAACAAACGGCGAACGACGATTCAGGCATTAGCCAGTTGAGAAAGACATGAAGCACAGAGTTTTTGTAACTACCCTCCATTGTGAGGGGCGATGTCGAGTGCTTGAAGTTGAATATCCGGATGGTATTAAGCTACGCCATCCAATCCGCGACGAGCTAGATAAATGCCGCGTACTCAATGAATACCGTAGAAATCAAGAGGAGAGCTATGCAAAAGCTTGTTGAGCACATTGAACGGGCGATCGCCGCCGACACACCGCCTGCTCCTTTGTATCAGAGATTCCAGCATACCAGGCAGGGTCAAGTTGTTGGTCTCTGTTGGTATAGCCTCGAATATTGCTGGGGACAGGGGCTTTACCCAGGCTGGTATTACACGGTGGAAAGGGACTTTGATCACCTAATACTGCATGAATCGGACGTTCAGCCACTGACTGAACTAACTGACGATTGATGATGAAGGCGGTCATCTAGGGCGATGGCCGCCTTCTAAGCGCAAAACAACTAACTTACCCCCTAGAACAAGAGCGGTATCATGGCAGAAGCCTTTGGAATGTCGCAACAAATTCTAGATAAGGACGTAAAGGTTTGGAATATTCGGTACGTATCTTTTTTAACGAGGATTAATCGTGTCAATCATTAAACGCCAGCAACCAGAGGCGATCGCCTCAGGTTCAAGCATGAATATCACTAACCTGGATGACTGTATGAAAATAGGGGCAATCCTGGCTAAGTCAGGGTTCTTCAAAGATATCCAGAATGAGCAACAGGCGATCGCCAAAATCATGCGCGGTTGGGAGCTCGGTATTCCACCTGTATCGGCACTAGAAAACATCAACGTCATCGATGGGAAAACCTCAATCAGTGCAAACTTGATTGCATCCCTGATTAAGCGGTCAAAGCGGTATAACTATCGGGTCAAGGAGCTAACAGATTCCACGTGCACCATCATTTTCATGGAAGCGGGCGAGTCTGGCGGTGAGTATACCTTCACTATGAAAGAGGCTCGAAATGCTGGCCTTGGTAATGATAAAACTGGCAACCTATCAAAATACTCTGCTTGGAGTAAGACTCCAAAGCGGATGTTGTTCGCTCGATGCATGACTCAAGGGGCTGGCACCTATTGCCCTGATATCTTACACGGCGAGGTCGTTTCATCAGAGGAGATGGAAGACTACAGCACCGTTAGCGACCATGAGCCAGAACCCATCACCTTCAATCAGTCGGATGTGTGGCAAAAGTTTCAAGCGGCGATCGCCCGTGCTGAAGACGAGCAACGCATCACTATCCTTGAGGATGCCATGTATCAGCGCATCCGAGATGGTAAAGTTCCTAATCCTAACGCGGCCTGCGATGCCGTTGTTGAGGAGGTGGCGATCGCCCGTGACCGCATCAAGCACAAAGGCTACAGCCTGTTGCCAAAGTATTTGGATGCGATCACCCACGTCACTGATCCTGAAGGAGCTGGTGGGCTTCGCAATCAGGCAATGGGCGATTTATCGTCGGAAGATTTGGAGCAATTCAATCAGGCGCTTGATGCTCGGATGAGTGAACTGAATCAAGAGTTGGATATGGCTTTGGCTGAAGGGTAGGATGCAGAGATTATTTGGAGGCTCAATACCTTGGTGGTGCAGAAAACTCCTGAAACCCCTATGAATAAAGAGCTCTTAACAAAACGAGGATCTTGAGATTTTTGCAAAAATCGCACGAAGGCAATGGGTTACAGCCAC
>JBCCWF010000252.1:0-9410 GCA_039194035.1 Cyanobacteria bacterium P01_E01_bin.6
CGTAAGCTTTGCGGAGGATGGGACAATCTGGTATTCGAAAGAATGCATTCAAATGGGTTCCGCGATGACATACATCTCATCTGATTAATAACACAGGCACCTCTTTTAAGGTGAATTGAGGATCGAGACCACCTCCCGAGATGCAACCTAACATGAGGTTAGGGAGGCGTCGTTAGGCAAATTGAAGGCATGCCTCTACAAGTGCAATGCCATTGTTGGCTTTGACGTAAATCCTCCAGACCATACATCCAGACATGCATGACGTTGTCACTTGTTCTAGATGATGGTTCGTTCTCTCTAATGAGCATCAGGGAAGCCTTCACCAGGGAAGTATCGAGAGACGAAAAGGATACGCAAAGTCTCCACTGATTGCACAACGCTCTCATTCTAAATCTCGTCTAGGCAGGGAAACCTACAGTTCCCAATCTAGACGAGGGTTAGAGAGATTTTTGATCGAGTGGAGAGGCTCCTAAATGATCAGTAAACGCAAGCGACACGATATATCTTCGGAAGGTCTTCAGGAGAATCATCTCGGATGGCTCGCTCACAAGGCCATTCAAAAACATTTCGACAAGGCAATTCGCTATGAAGCAGAGGTTTTACGCGATACTGATCCAGAACCGCTGCATCAAATGAGGGTAGAGCTACGGCGACTTAGAACAACGCTCTACACCTATGGATGTGCTGTACGACTACCACACGATGCGAGTGAGCACTATGTCAAAAAGCTATCCAAAACGCTTGGGCGTGTGCGGGATCTAGATGTTTTGATTCAAAGACTTGAGCACGAGTATCGACCTCTCTTACATAAAAAAGAAAAGCGAATTCTGGATAGGGTAATTGCAACACAACGGAAATACCGAAAGAAATGTTTTTCAACGTTAACCAAAGCACTGAATGGTAAGCCGTATAAGCACTTCAAATCAGCCTATCGACAGTGGCTGAATGCACCTCAGTATGACCGTGTGGCTGATTACTCAATTCACTTGGTGGCACCCGATTTGGTGCTACCGTTGCTGAGCCATGTGTTCCTTCATGCGGGGTGGTCTGTTAGCCAAGCCTTTGCCCAAGATACTATTGAGATCGATCGACTGCATCACTGGCTGAATGACGATGGAAAAATCCTGCACGACCTCCGAAAGCAGATCAAGCTATTGCGATATCAGCTTGAATTTCTCTCCGAAATTCACACAGAAACCCTACAAGAACCTGTTCAAGCGTTTAAGCATATTCAAGAGTTGCTGGGCCAATTTCAAGATGACTGGGTCTTGAATCAGGTGTTGAAAAAAGCAATCAATACCCGTTGGATGCAGAAACTTCCCACGGTTGCCAAACACCTAAAAAATGAACAATATCGACTCTGGGAAGCATGGCACCCAGTCACAATCCAGTTTCTTTCTCCAACGTATCGATATGAGCTAAGGTACACGATCGCAGGGTTGACGAAGCCGAGTCCTGACGCTCTTGCCCGCCTGAGATCATCGATTAGCACAAAACAACTCGGCATAGAACCATACAATACGAGAGCGGATCAAGGCTTATAACGTAAGCCAGGAAAATTCTAGCGGGACTGTGGAGCGCTCCGCGCCCCACAATCCCGTCTTAAAACGCAAGCCCGGATCAAGCCGAAAGCGATGGCTTGAGAGATGACGCTTGAACGCGCAGTCGTCTGCGATTAGCAGCAATGACAACCCGTAAGAATTGTAGTGATGTGAGAGGTCGTAGCATTGGCGGATGGAAAAAAAGATGGGGTGAGCACTCTGCTTAAGACACCTCTGTATGAGCTTCATTGTGAACAGAAGGCTCGCATGACTCCCTTTTCTGGCTGGCAAATGCCTGTGCAGTATGGTGGCATCAAGCCAGAGCATCATGCCGTGAGAACAGCTGCCGGCATGTTCGATATTTCTCATATGGGAAAGTTTGTGCTGACAGGGCCAGGAGCGATCGCCCAACTCCAGCCCCTCGTGCCGTCTGATTTGAGTCGTCTTACACCAGGAATGGCTCAATACACCGTTTTGCTTCATGAATCGGGTGGCATCATCGACGACCTCATTGTGTACTACGAAAACACAGATGATGCTGGAATTGACCATATCAAGATCATCGTAAACGCAGCCACAACGGAGAAGGATCGGGCTTGGCTTGTGGCACATCTCGACACCTCTGTCGTGCAGTTTCAGGATGTATCCCAAGAACATGTCCTAATCGCCGTGCAAGGCCCAGAAGCTGTTGCACGCCTACAGACAGCGGTTGAAGAAGATTTAAGTGCCGTCCCACGATTCGGACACATCTCAGGAACAGTGTTAAGGGAGTCTGGATTCTTAGCTCGGACGGGGTATACCGGGGAAGATGGATTTGAGGTCATGGTTGCTCCAGATACCGGGAAAAAGCTGTGGCGATCGCTCCTCGAAGCAGGCGTTACACCCTGCGGACTGGGCGCACGAGATACCCTCAGACTAGAGGCCGCCATGGCTCTTTATGGACAAGACATTGACGACACCACATCTCCCGTCGAAGCAGGGTTAAATTGGCTGATTCATCTGAATGACAAAGATGACTTCATCGGGCGAGCGAGCATCGAAGCCCAAAAGCAGAACGGGGCTCCCCGAAAATTAGTGGGGCTAAAAATGAGTGGCCGGGCGATCGCCCGACATGGCTATCCAGTGCTCGCCGACGGAGAATCCATTGGCATTGTCACCAGCGGCACCCTCTCCCCAACATTGGAATATCCCGTGGCACTCGCCTATGTTCCCCCGGCATTTGGAAAGCTTGGCCAAACCCTAGACGTAGAAATTCGCGGCAAGGTTCATTCTGCCTCTGTCGTTAAGAAACCGTTCTACAAACGTGGGTAATCTGAGAGATGCGATCACAGCGGATAACCACATGTGATCAACGAAAATCAGGGACAATGCCTTTAGGTCTAACCATCGCTTTATCCATGAATCAATCGCTATTTCTCGATGTGAATGGGGTGCGCTCTCAGAATAGGGGTGGTATCGTAAAGATATATGAACATTATTTATGTTCGGGCTGGCCATACATACGTTGATGACAGAGGGCGAAACAATGCCTGATTTAGAGGGTTATCACCAAGACCATTTATCCGTGGGCGATCGTATCCTCTACGTGCGCTTGCCATGCAATCCAATCTTTCCCATTGGTGTTGTCTATCTATCCGACCACGTTCATAAAATCTTCCCGGCACTGGAGCAACGGATCTTTGATCTGGGTGCCGTGCCACCCCTGGACTTCTCAAACGCTCTTGACCAATGTGTTGATGAATTTAAGCCAACGCTTCTGGTGTTCTCATGGCGAGATATTCAAATCTATGCACCGGTTGGAGGTCGAGGCGGCAATCCATTACAGAATGCTTTCGAGTTTTATTACGCCAAAAATCCTCTGACGAAGCTCCGGGGGGCGTTAGGTGGTCTCCGAGTCACCACGGCTTACTACGCCGAACTCTGGCGTAACCTTGGGTTAATCAAGCGCGGCATCAAACGTGCTCAGACATATGTTCCCAAAGCAAGAGCCGTTGTTGGGGGGGGTGCTGTCAGTGTGTTTTATGAGCAAATGAGTACGATGCTCCCGACTGGAACCATCATCTCCGTTGGGGAAGGTGAGCTGTTGCTGGAAAAAATGCTCAGCGGACAGTCCTTCTCAGATGAACGGTGCTACATCGTTGGCGAGACTCAACCGCGCGATCGCATGATTCATGAGAATCCAACTCCCCTCGAAAAAACTGCTTGCAACTACGACTACATCAAAGATATTTGGCCTGAATTCGACTATTACTTGCAAGAACAAGACTTTTACGTTGGCGTTCAGACCAAGCGCGGCTGTCCTCACAACTGCTGCTACTGCGTGTATACCGTCGTCGAAGGAAAGCAAGTCCGCATCAACCCCGCTGATGAAGTTGTGGCTGAAATGCGCCAGTTATATCGCAGAGGCATCCGTAACTTTTGGTTCACAGATGCTCAGTTTATTCCTGCTCGCCGCTATATTGACGACGCGATTGAGCTACTGAGCAAGATTCTGGACGCAGGAATGGATGATATCCATTGGGCTGCCTACATCCGTGCGGATAATCTGACGCCTGAGCTGTGTGACCTGATGGTTCGCACAGGCATGAACTATTTCGAAATTGGAATTACCAGTGGCTCCCAAGAGTTAGTGCGCAAAATGCGGATGGGCTACAATCTCCGCACCGTGTTGGAAAATTGTCGCGATTTAAAGGCGGGTGGATTTAACGATATCGTATCGGTGAATTATTCCTTCAATGTAATCGATGAACGCCCCGAAACTATTCGACAGACCGTGGCGTATCATCGAGAACTGGAAAACATTTTCGGGGCAGACAAGGTTGAGCCAGCTATCTTTTTTATTGGACTCCAACCTCATACTCATCTTGAGGACTATGCCTTAAAGAACGACATCCTCAAGCCTGACTATAACCCGATGAGTTTGATGCCATGGACAGCAAAAAAACTCTTGTGGAATCCTGAGCCATTGGGGTCATTTTTTGGAGAGGTGTGTTTAGAGGCATGGAGAAGAAACCCGGACGACTTTGGACGGGAAGTCATGGCGATTTTAGAGCAGCGATTGGGTTGTTCAGAATTAGAGGAAGCGCTATCGGCCCCGCTGACAGCGTCATCCCGAGAAATGGTTGCGGTTAACTAGGGTCGAGTAATTATGCTTGAAGGTTCGGTTCTAAAACAGCTTGCTGACCATCATCGCGGTGGTCAGGATACGAAGCAACGCCCACTGAATTTTGGGGTGTATTACAAAAACACGCTAGTGGCGCTATGTCATGCATTGGAAGACTCTATTTTGGACTCTTCTTTTGAACCTGTTATGATTACGGCTTTTCAGCAAGGAAAGTGGTACTTGCAAGAAGCTGATCGGTATGGGGCGATCGCCGACAAATCTGAACAGGTCGTCATTATGGCAACCCCGGATGGGCAGTTTGAGAGCCATCCCACCAGCCAAAAACCTAATGTGTCGGTTGTGAGCCTTGATGCAACCGATCCGGTCGCCCAAGAGTGGCACCTCATCATTGTGTCTCCAACGTATACTGCGATGGTTCTTTGCCAAGAACTTTCCGATGAAGACTATGGTCACAGACAGTATCCCCAGACGGATCTAGAGCGAAAGTTTTACGGCTTCTGGACATTTGAACCTCAACTTGTGGTCGAAGCCGCTCGTGTGGCGATCGCCAAAGTTGCCGACTACAACCCAGCGCTGGCAGAGCAGTTAACCCAACAGATTGACTCTATTCAAGCCACCATTCAATCGGGAGACGCTCGGGCAGATTTGCCTCCGGTTGAGCGCGTCGATCGCATCGTTGCACGCGTCGTTGACTACCTACAACACTCGCCGGGTCTACCTCTTGCCGTATCATCACCATCGCTCAATGCCGACGCAGAGACTGACCATCACCTCAGTAAAAATGCTCTTTCCAACGAACTCCAGGCATTTTTACGCGTTGCTCAGCTGATGGATCAGGCCGATGTTCAAAACTCTAATGCTGGCGCTGAAGTCGCCGCATTGGCAGAAGCCATGGGGCAATTACTCGATCTGCCAGGATGGCAAGTGAACCGACTCCGGCTGGCAGGACTCCTCCATCGGCTCGGGCTGCTTCAAGGAACCGATGCTGCATTGCCAGCCCCGGATATGTCTCCTGACCATACGTTGTTGGATGCGCCATTCTGTCCTCTTTCTCCTGGAACCCAAGCGCTGAGGACAATGCCTCGACTGCGGGCGATCGCCACCATCATCACCCATCAAACAGAATGGTGGAACGGACAAGGAAGTCCGGCAAAGCTTTCCGGCGATTCCATTCCGTTAGAATCACGGATTTTGGGACTAGTGGCTGACTTCCAGCATCATTTGTCGATCTGCCAGCCTAACACCACCGTTACCCAGCGATTTCAAGGTCATCTCAATGCAGATGCACTGCAAGATGCGCTATCCCAATGTTCCACCCATGCCGGTGAGCAGTGGGATCCAAAGCTGGTTGACGTGTTAACCTTGCTCGTCAGCGGATTAAGCCAAGGCATGAGTCTATCAGTGAGCATTCCTAAAATTGCATCGGGACTTTGGCTCTTAGATTCCCATGACGTCGAGAACGAAGCATCATTGTCACGTTGAAGAATAAAAATATGCGACGATATATCGCAGCGTAATGTAAGGGGACTATGGATATCGATGATATTCGCTCAGGCAAGCTCAAAGCACTTGCAGGTGCTGACTTAGAAGATGAAAATCTAACGCATATCGACCTCAGTCGCGTCAATTTCTGTGGAGCCAACTTGGTAGGCGCAGATTTTAGTCATTCCCGCTTAAATGGGACACGGCTTGACGGTGCCAATTTGACGGGTTGTACGTTTATCGGTTGTGATTTTCGGGCTAATTTGCCAGGGGCCAATTTGATGCAGGCCAATCTTGTAGATGCAGATTTGCGAGGGGCAAATCTCAAGGGTGCGAATCTAATGCAAGCCAGTTTACGGAATACAACACTGGCATCAGCATTTTTAAACGGAACCAATTTCATGGGTGTCAACCTGGAAGGCATTGACTTTCGAACCGCTGACCTGCGAGGTGCAAACCTGAGTAACGCAAACCTCAGTGGTGCAAATTTGAGCCAAGCCAACTTACAGGGAGCCATTCTCACCGAAGCAAACCTAGAAGAAGCTGACTTGAGAAATGCAAATTTGGCGGGTGCCAATCTAAATAGCGCAAACTTGCTGTGCGCTGAGCTAGATGGTGCTGACTTAAGTGGCACAAGCTTTGTCAATGCGTGCATTATTGGGACAACCATTGATCAAGAACAGGTAGCGTCACACGCGAACCGATGAGTTTCGTCTCTTACATCTATCGTGGTTTGGATCAATTGTTCATCGTGCCGTTGAGGCTGCATCTTCATGCTGGTCTCAAGCAATTAACGATTACACCATATAAAATGGGTGCTTCTAGAGAACCGTAGAAAACGGGACTTAGGCGAACCATTGGAGGATTTCACTGAATGTTGTGCAGTAATGGTCATACGAACCCTCCGGATAGTATGTTTTGCCGACTGTGCGGAGAGCAGATGGTGGCTCGCCCCAAGTCCAGTGACCATTCCCAAAGACCATCAATCCCGTCAAATCCTTCAGCCCCGCTAGTCGGACTGCGATACCGCATCTTAAAACAACTGGGTCATGGAGGGTTTGGGCGAACCTATTTGGCAGAAGATGAGCAACGATTCAAGGAATATTGCGTCCTCAAGGAATTTGCTCCACGGGTTGAAGAGTCGGATGCGTTGCTCAAAGCAGAAAGTTTGTTTGAACGGGAAGCTGGCGTTCTCTATCGTCTCCGGCATCCACAAATTCCTCCCTTCCGAGAGTTGCTCAGGGCTGATTTTGAAGGGCGCGATCGCCTGTTCCTGGTGCAGGACTATGTAGATGGTTCGACCTATCAGGATGAGTTGGAACGTCGCATCCAGCATGGCAAAAGGTTTGCAGAGCCAGAAATTCTCCAATTCCTGAGCCAAATTCTCCCCGTGTTGGACTATATCCACGGAATGGGAGTCATCCACCGAGATATTTCTCCGGATAACCTCATCCTTCGAGATCATGATCAGTGTCCGGTTCTGATTGACTTTGGCGGCGTTAAGCAGGCTGCAACGACCATTGAATCGGAATTGAGGCGCGCTCAACATCCGGCCCAAGACGTCACCCTAGTTGGGAAACAAGGCTTTGCCCCACGGGAACAAATGCAAGATGGTCACGTGTTTGCCCATTGTGATTTATATGCACTGGCCGTCACAGTTCTGGTAATGATGACAGGCCAGTCTCCACGTGATCTGCTTGACCCAGACTCTGCTGCGGGATGGAAGAGCCAACTACCAGATCGGGGAAAAATGGGACCGCTCCTTACCTCAGTTTTGAGCCGAATGTTGAGCGATCGCCCAGCAAATCGATACCCGTCCGCCCGACATGTGATGGATGCTTTGGGATTGTTAAGGCTATCTACCGAATCATCCCCATTACAAAGCACCGAAGCCACACAAGCCGTTGGCAACAGCGCAACACGTCAGCCGAACGGTGCCCAATCAACGCCCCAGTCACCTCCTCTCCCAAACTCGTCACCTGTCGAAAAGGCCCCTCCTCATCAATCCCCGCCGACAGCGCACACAGTAGCCGTCTCGCCAGCTAAGTCTGCCTCCTCAACACAAGCGCCGCCCGCATCCCCTCCAGTTCCACAGCCCGTTCAACCCACACCCTCATCTGCTCCTCGTCAGCGCAATAACTTAGGGCAAGGCACGCTAGCCTTTTTAGTCATTCTCATCCTGGCGGGTATGGGCGGATGGGTCGGCTACCAGTGGATTCCGCAATGGCTCAACATCGGTGATGAAAGAGAGACATCCGATCAACCGCCCGATCAAGCGATAGATTCTGGACAAGATCTGGATGACGCGTCAGCTCAGATTTCACCGGAAGAACAGGCTCGCAAAGATGCGCTGCGATCGCGCCGCGCTGCATTAGGTATCGATACATCGTTTTTGGTGGCCCTAACTGACACCGGATTTTACGAGACCTATCCTCGGCAACGTGGGCGACAACTCACCGATAGTCCAGAAGATGCTATTTGGCGAGAACGATGGGATGCGATCGCCACTGATTGGCTCGATTTGCTGGACGAAATCCTCAGTCCACAGGCACGACTTAAACTCGGTCGCTATGGCCAGGCTGATCGCGATCAGTGGAAACAACGGATTAACCGTCTTTATATCAGCAGCCCAGCCTTATATGACGTCGTCGATGCTGAGTTTATCCATATCTTTCCAGACCAGCGCAATCAGAACTTTATCGATCAACCCATCGGGCAAATTTGGCATGGCCTCGCAGCCGATCAGGTTCAAGCCATGCAATCAGGCACGACGCTAAAAAATATCCAGTTTGCGGACGGAGCAACTAGCCATGAGATCTCTGGAGAGCTTGCCCCAGGAGATGGGCAGGTTTACACCTTAAACTTGGCAGAAAATCAGCAATTTCGCCTCACGGTAGATGCACCTCAAAATGATGTTCGGTTATCCATCTATGTGCCACAGCCGACTGACGATATACCCGCGATTCTAGAAGACGCGCGATCGCTCAACTGGTCAGGCACGTTGCCGCAGTCGGGCTATTACGAAGTCACGATTGTCTCTGTCGCAAAGCAGCCGAGTCGCTTCCGGATGATGATTTCTGTGGAGTGACCACCAACTCCTGTCTAGACTCATCAGTAGCTCGGCAAACCTCTCAAAATTGCAACGAAGAGATGAGTGTTTAGGGCGCGCTGTGCGCGCCCTAAACACTGGTTCCTCTGTCAAATTTGCCAAGTCGTGTGCTCACCCCAATTGCAAGATAAGGGATCTGCAAATAAAAAAGATA
>JBCCWF010000253.1:0-9356 GCA_039194035.1 Cyanobacteria bacterium P01_E01_bin.6
TCCTCGCTATTTTCGATAAAGGGCTTATCACTTAAGCCGGGATCATTTAAGCCGGAAAAAAAGCCGGGAAAAATTTAACGGGGATTCTGGGGTGCAGAGCGTCCCAGAATCCCGCCTCAACAGACAAGCCCGACAACGTCTATTAATGTCTATTGTTGATGCAAAAAAGCATCCTCGTAATCTTGCGCCAACGGATGAACGTTCCCATCCGGACACAATACCCGCCATTTATATTGAACATCGCGTCCGCTTTTGGCGATCGCCGTCCGCGTCACCGCGTCTGCCCAACCACTCCGCATCCGATGCAAACACAGAGGCTGTAACCGTTGAGACAGCCGCTTCTGAGCATACTCGCTGTTGAGTCGTCCCAATGCCTCATCCACTGCGGGTAGAAACGTCTGCTGAATCCAACGATCGCCCCGTCTATCCTCCCATTCTGCGTAGATGTGATAATTCATCTCATGCAGATTTACAACCCACTGCACCTGTCCAATCGCGAGATCAAACTGCTGCTGAACCTGGGCGATCGCCATCAAGAGCTGATTCACATGGAGCTTTTCCCCTGTCAGATTGCTCATGTCTTTGCCCTTTCTCACAAACGCAATGATTGGAGCGTGATGATAGAAGCCCGTTACCTCAACAATGTCGTTGATGTGGTAGCGATATAACCCTCCAGGAGTCGTGAGAAGAATGCTATAGCGCTTACTTACTTCCAGTTCATGACTGAGTAAAATAGGCGGATTTTCCTCGTCCAGTACCTCTTCAGGAATAAATTCGCAGTAGTTCAGCGTCACATCCAGGACGCCGCTGGGCGTGCGATCGCCCATGGGCATGGTCACCCGTGCTTCACTTGCCAAATACCCCAAGTCCCGCAGCGTCGCATTCCCATAGGTTTTAGCCAACCGCTGGGCTTGTATTCCCACACTGCCGCCTGTCCAGCATCCAATCACCTGTAACTGAGGCCAGCAATGCTTAGGATGCAGCATTCCTGCTCTGTTGAGTAACTGCTCTAATTCTCTCGCTCGACTGGGGTGGGGCTGGAGTCGTGTGCACAGGTGATGAAATGCAGGAGCCTCTAAGCCGCTCTTTTCCTGATCCATTCCCAAGGTTCCGTCATGAATGGCGCGAATCAGAGCTTCGTGATGGGACTCTATTACCGATGCCAAGCGTAGTAGTGTGCTGGGATTTGGCGTTCCCACAAACGACACCTGCCGCGCCAGGGCAAACCGGGCGATCGCCCAATATCGTGTGTCATAGTCTTTGATTTCAAACACAGGGTAAGGAATGGCATAGGCATCGCGCACGAGACGAGGAAGTTGCTGGTAAATGCGTCCTGACAGGCTGCCATAGGGGATGCCGCTGGGCGTATAGCCTTCCACCGCCGGACTGACGATACCCACAATGGCACGATTCAAACATCGGGGGTGATGATGCAGCAATCGATACAGCCAGTGCCGCATGAGGTTTGCGTTACGCGTTTCTGAGAGAGTGGTGACCGGAATGTACTTTGGCTGTCCCGTTGTCCCGCTGGTGAGGGTAAACATCTGCACCGGATCGCTAACCAACACATTGGCTTCTCCCTGCATCATCCGATTGACATAGGGTCGGAGTCCTTCGTATTCCCGAATCGGGACGGCCTTCTGGTAGTCCGCTGGTGTGTGAATGCGATCAAATCCATGATCCTGACCAAACGCTGTGGACTGATGACGGGTCAGCAACTCCTGCAAGAGCGATCGCTGTGCCTGGGCCGGATCTGTCGCTGCCGCATCCAGGCGTCGAGCGATCGATCGCCCCTGCCAACGGATTGCTAATGGAATCAGAGATGGAATGATCAATGACATACGTGCAATCTCCTGAACAATGCAGGCGTCAGACATGGAAACCTTAATGGAAACCTCAGCAACCCCCTCGGCTCTCCACAAACAAGGGCAAATAGCCGTTTGCGTCTACCCGTTTTGCAATCTCCCGTTTTGCAATCTCCCGTTTTGCAATCTCCCGTCATGCAATCGGATTGGTAGGCACATCAGCACTCAGGTGAATGGTTTGATAAGCGAAGGTATCCAGCACGTCGTCTTGTACCTCCACTCCTAGCCCTGGTTTCGTTAAGATCGGTGCCTGTCCCCGATGCCCAAAGTGAATCGGGTTACGACTCACATCTTGAGTCAGCAACAGTTTTCCATAGGACCCTTCCACGAATTCGACGGTCGGTAGCCAGGCTGCGAGATGCCGCCCTGCTGCCGACAAGATGGCCGTTTCGCCCACCTGACAGCCCAACTGGAGGCGAATTCCCGCTGCTTCAGCCTTTTGGGCGATCGCCACGGTTTGGGCGAGTCCGCCACATTTCGAAATCCGCAGATTAAACCACTCACAGGCGTGGGCATCAATCAATGCCTCCGCATCTGCCATGGTAATCAACGACTCATCGGCCATCTGGGGAATTGGAGATGCGGCCTGCACGGCTGCCAAATCCGCAGGCTGTCCCCGAGGAATCAGTTGCTCTGCGCTATCAATGTTGAAGTCTGCGAGATCCGCACAGGTGGCGATCGCCGACTCGACGGAATAGGCTCCGTTGCCATCAATGCGAAGGGATGGTGCTGCCCCCACCGCATCTCGAATCGCTGCAATGCACTGGCGATCGCCCGTTCCGGTTACTTTCACCTTGAGATGAGGAATGCCAAACTGCTTAAAGCGCTTTGCCATTTTCACCGCTTGCTCGACGCCGCTGGCGGTAATCACCCCGCTATAGGTAATGGGCGATCGCGTCGGCGGCAGCAGTTGAGACAGCGATAGTCCCTCAGCTTTGAGTAGACAGTCAATCAGCGCCACCTCCCAACCTGCCCGTGCTGCATTCCACGCAACAACACCATGACCGCTGTCATCTGCAACCGTCGCAGATGACGATGTCGGTAGAGTTGCAGCGACGTCATTCAACCAGCCCAATGCACCATCTGGCTCTATATCCGTCGGCGGTGGAGGAAGCGGGTATTCCTGGTATTGTACTGCTGGCCACAGAGTCGTTGTCATAAATGCCAAGCAGGACTCTACCGTTTCTCCGGTGACATAGGGGCGAGCGACGGCTTCGCCGTATCCGACGGTTCCATCGTCAGCCTCGACTCGAACCACAATCGAGTCTGAGTAGGTGCGGGAGCGAATGCTGTGGGCAAACGCTTCGACAAAGGGGATGCGGAGAGAGAATAGGGTCGCTGCAACAATTTTCATCGCGCTGATTCCAAAATGTGAGTCTCTTGAGCGAGGCCAATCCGTCCTCCCTGCAAGCACGCCAACGCTCCAAAATAGCGTTTGACAAAGATATTTTCCCGGAAGGTAATATCGAGGATGGTTTCAAACTCGTCTGCTTCGATTTCGTAGTAGGTCACGTAGTCCATCACCGATGCGACGCCTTCTTCGGCATGGCGAATGTCTACCTCTGAATGGTGATAGAACCACTGCAAACTTTCAGGGGGCAGTCCTCGATGAGTTTCCAATGCTGTGCCGATGCGGCTCGATAAACGGGACAACATCCACTCAAAGCACGTCACTTCTAGTAAAACTGACAGTCCTAACTCTTTGATGGTGAGAAACATCAGTGGATCGGTACACAGCGTCCGAAGTTGCTCTTGGGCTCCGTCTACGAGAGCCGTCTGCCGATGGGCATCAAACCCTGCCGCGGTTGCCAACTGTCGTAATAAATCAGGATGACAAATGCCCTCCTCGTCTAACCCCAACTCTTCGAGCATGTTGTGCTGAATGGTCTGTGCTGCTGAAGGAGGCGCAACCGAATAGAGAAATGCAAGTATTTGAGGACTCTTGAGGTGTGCCTGACAGAGGTTGAAAATAAACTGATCGATGTCCCGAGGTGACAGTTGCCCCGATTCAAGGTTTTGGAAATGAGACGACTGAGCAAAGGCTTGTACTTGTGCGTTGTACTGAGTCTCAATCAGGGTACGAATAGTCATGGATTAACCGTGGGTGGATAAACGATAAACGAATGATCAGGAAGTAGATACGTCGTCACGACAAAGCGTGAATAGTCTGTTGTGAGCACCCAAGGGTTGAATCAACTGATGTAGAGGCATCGCAGGCTGGAGACTAGATGTGTGATTCCCATCCACATAGTCATACCCAGATTAAGCAACGTCTGCTCAGGTGATGTCTTCATGGAAGCAAGAAAAAATTGAATGGCGATCGCCCTCCATGGCAGTTCCCAAAATGGAGTGAGCTGGAAACAATCGAGCGATCGCCCTATCTCTGGACTGTCCGTGCCATGAAAATTCGCCAAGCCACTTCAGGACAATGACTCTGGTAGAGATGTGTTAGAGAAAAGGCGATCGCCCGCTACCTGCAAATCATGTAATACAGCTCCATCGGTTGATGGACAGTTTGAAGAGTGTCCTGACATGACTCCACTGTCATCATGGTGAATACGAGTACGCTTCCTGATAGCAATACACTCGACAAGAGGGCGATCGCCCTCCAAAATCCAAAATCTAAAATATCAATAGGTCTACGGAATCGCTCAGGTATCCTATGTAGGAAACAGCAATTGAAAAGCCCCCCTTTGGAAAGCAGTGCAGTATGGATAAACAGCAACTTCAGCCGTATCTCACCCTCATCGAGAACCTTCTGAACTGTGAAAAGGGTAACGAAGTCGCCCTTCTACAGCAACAGGCTGATCTGATTGATCCAACCTTACTGACCGTTATGCAGCACTATGCCGATTGGCTAGAGCAGCAGGGCAACTCGAATGCAGGATGGTTACGGCAGTTTGCCCAACGGCTAGCAGCAGCCCTGAATGACTCAACGGCTCCAGCAACCGACATCACCCATGATGCCGAACAGTTTTTGCGTCAGACATTACAGCTCATAGCCGAAACCCAAGGCGATGCCCAGCAAGTCTATTCATTTTGGGCACAGCATCCAGACAGCTTTAATGAATCACTGCTGCAAACCTTACCCGCTGTCACAACATCATTGTTAGCAGGGTTAGCAGGTAATTCTGAGCAACGAGTGTTCATAGCAGCGATTGTTGGTACATTCAGTAATTTAATTCAGCAATTTCCCTTGGGGCAACGCTGGCTCAATCTGGAATTGGCCATTGCCGCCTACCAAGACGCCCTCAGCGTGAGGACGCAGACGGCGATGCCCGTCGAGTGGGCCCAAACCATGATGAACCTGGCGACCGCCTACAAGAACCGCATCCGAGGCGACCGGGGCGAGAACATGGAGCAGGCCATTGCCGCCTACCAAGACGCCCTCAGCGTGATGACGCAGACGGCGATGCCCGTCGAGTGGGCCCAAACCATGAATAACCTGGCGACCGCCTACAAGAACCGCATCCGAGGCGACCGGGGCGAGAACATGGAGCAGGCCATTGCCGCCTACCAAGACGCCCTCACCATCTTTGACCCTGATTTGTTTCCCGATGACTGCCGAAGAACAGCCCGCAGTTTGGGCAATCTTTATGCCGATCAGCAGCGCTGGCAAGAGGCCATCCCCATCTACCAACGGGCGCTTCAGGCTGCCGAAATTCTTTACCAACGTGCCAACCTGTTAGACGGGAGAGCCGATGAACTGACCGAAACCGCAGCGTTGCCCCGCCGTGCAGCCTATGCCCTGGCTCGTGGAGGACACCTCCAAACAGCCGTCGAGGTACTGGAACAAGGCCGTGCCCGAGGGCTCAGTGAAGCCCTAGATCGCGATCGGTCTGACCTCAGCCAACTCCAGGCCACCCATCCTCATCTGGTGACGCGCTATCAGGACATCACCAATCAGCTGCGCAACCTGGAAACCCAGCAGCGTCTGCGAATGACTTCTGAGAATCGTCATGACATCACCCCGGAAGCACTCCGATCAGACGCTCAAGGGCTTCGTCACGCATTAACCGAAACCCTCGACCAAATCCGCCAAATCCCTGACTATGAGGCGTTTCTCACCCAACCCAACTTCACCGATATCCACAAGACCCTCCGCCCCAATCATCCCTTGGTGTACCTCGTCCCCACCCCCATCGGTAGCCTCGCCCTCATTCTTACTCCAGACCACCTATCCGATCTCTGGCTAGATGATCTGACCGAGAGCCAACTGCAAGACATCCTTGTCAATTGGTTTAATGCCTACAACCAATCCCAAACAAGCTATCAAGCATGGCTAGAGGCCATCGACCAAGGCACCCGCCAACTCTGGGACCCACTCATGCTGCCGCTAGTCACATTTCTGAGAGATCAGCATTGTCAACAGGCCACCCTCATCCCTACCGGATATCTCAGCCTCCTCCCTCTCCACGCCGCCTGGACAGAAGCAACCCCAGCGGCCCCCACGCTCACCGGACGCCGCTACGCCTGTGATGACATCCATATCACCTATGCCCCCAATGCCCGCTCTCTTACCGCAGCCCAAGCCATTGCGCAACGACCAGAAGCAGCGTCGATCTTGGCCATCGACAACCCACGTAACGATTTGCCCAATTCCAGCCGCGAAGTCAACGCTGCCGTTGCCACTTTCGCTCAGCCCACTGTTTTGCGCCATGACCATGCCACCGTCGAAGCAGTTCTGGCTGCCATACCCCGCTGCACGGTCTTGCATTTCTCCTGTCACGGCACCGCCAACCCGCAAGAACCTCTTCTGAGCGGCCTTGCCATGAGCGATGGCCGGCTCACCCTGCGCGACCTGCTCGATCTCAAATTGGCGGCAGCTGGCAACAACGGCATCCGTCTCGCCATCCTCTCCGCCTGCGAAACCGGACTCCAAGGGTCTAAAAATGCTGACGAGGCCATTAGCCTACCCACAGGGTTGCTCCAGGCAGGCGTCGCCGGAGTCGTCGCCTCTCTCTGGTCAGTGTCCGACCTCAGCACCATGCTCTTGCTCATCCGCTTCTATGATCTTTGGCGCAACAAGAATCTGGAACCATCGGTGGCTCTGCGTCAGGCTCAGTGTTGGCTGCGAGACACCACGAGCCAGCAAAAAGCCACATACGTTCAGGCCGAGCACCCTGAGCTGTTTTATGAGCTCATTCCGCTTCCCCCTGACTACTTTGCCCATCCCTTCCATTGGGCGGCCTTCAGCTATGTTGGCGTTTAAGCGCATTGGGTTCTACCATGTCTTCAACGGTAGGCTACACATCAATCGGCGTTGCTCAATCGCGGACTGCACTCACAACTCAGACCACTATTCTCCACTCCAAACAAGCCAACATGTATACCCCTGACGATGTCTTAGAAGCGGCTCGCACCATTCGACGCTACCTCCCCGATCTATTGGGCCCAGAGGCAGAAACCGTCGATCGCACCCTGGCCGACCTGCTGGACAAAGCCGCATCTGGTGAAGCCGTGGACACTCAAATTCTGAAACTCCTGGCCGACCGTGACCCCACCCGCGACTGGATCCGCCAATATTTGATCGATAACATGCCGCCTCCGGTCATGACGAGAAGCTATGACCCACTCGCAGGGTCACAATCGGTCATCGATGCGAATATCTTTGTCTGTGGCGTGCCAGGATGCCCTCGGATTTGGTATAGACCCAAGGCAGGGATCGAGCCACCCCTCTGCCCAGAGCATAAAATACCCTTGGTGCCAGCTCAATCTAGGACAACCTGAGTAGGACATGTACTCCAAATTTCTCGAAGGCATGACCGGCAAGGTGGCAGAGCAGTGGGTTGCGAACCTACTGACCCCTGCCGTTGTCTTTTGGCTCGGCGGTTTGGCCGCCTGCATCTATCGCTTCGGCTGGACTCCTCTCAAAACCTGGATGCTACAACAGCCACAATCCTTCCAGGTGGGTCTGCTCATGGTGAGCTTCATCGGCATTGCCACGTCAGCGGCGATCGCCCAACGGGGTGATCGGGTCATGCTGCGCTGCCTAGAAGGGTACTGGCCCCGCTGGCTAAACCCCCTACGCCGAGCCCGCATCGAGCGATATCTCAACCAGTGGGAACAAACCCTGCACCGCTGGGCCGAGCTATATGGCAAAGGAGAAGAGGCACTCACCCCCGAAGAACTCAATGAATACGCCCAGCTCGACTGGCTGATCCTGCATTCTCCTTCCAAAAAAAATCAGTTTATGCCCACGCGCCTGGGCAACCTCCTGCGGGCATCCGAGTATCGCTCAAAAGAACGCTATGGCCTGGACGCGATCGTCTGTTGGCCCCGCCTCTGGCTGCTACTCCCCGACAACACCCGCAACGACTTGCAGGAAGCCCGCGCCGCCCTCAACACAGCCATCCGGATTTGCCTCTGGAGCCTCCTCTTCCTAGTCTGGACGCCCCTAGCCTGGTGGGCACCGCTCCTCGCCTTACCTGCCGCCTGGTTAAGTTATCGCATGGCGCTGAATACCGCCGCCGTCTATGCAGACCTGCTGGAAGCGACATTTGACGTACATCGCAACCTCCTGTATCAATCTCTGCGCATCAAACCGCCGAAGAATCCCGTTCACGAATCTGAAGATGGCAAAAAACTAACCCAGTATCTTTGGCGAGAACCAGATTCGTCAATGCCTGATTTCTATGATCCACCTGAAAAATAGCCGAAACAGGATTGGCCATTGTTACGTCATGCTGAACTGGGAGCAATCAATTCTGGGGCGTCAACCTTGACCGAATTGACGGCCATATCGACTCGATACCTGCTTAGCGCATCCTCGGGTGCAGGCATCAATAGTGCATTGGCATCATCAGGGTGTCCGTCCAACCAGCCCTGCCAATTCTCTGGCTCAACCACGACAGGCATCCGATGATGCACCTCACTCGCCAATTCATTGGCTTCTGTTGTCATCACGGTGCAGGTCAACCGCTCCTCTCGCCACAGTTCAAACAGCCCTGCCAGTGCCAGGGACTGCCCATTTGTGCGAGAAAAATAATAGGGCTGCTTTGTTTTTCCGATGCGCTTCCATTCGTAGTAGCCATCCACTGGAATCAGGCACCGTCGATACTTAAACGCTCCTCGAAACGATGGTTTTTCTCTCACCGTCTCTGCCCGTGCATTGAACGTCTTGAACGCCAGCGACATATCCTTCGCCCAGTGTGGCAGCAGTCCCCATGAGGCCAGCAGTAATCGGCGTTGACGGGCCTCGCCGTCTCCTACAGGGCACACGATCAACAGCGGCTGAGACGGCGGAATATTGTATGACGGTTGATAGGCCGCCTTCGCAATTGGGTCAGGAATCGCATCCATCGCACTAGCAATGTCTTCAATGGATGAATAGCTCACAATGCGACCACACATGATGGAATTTTCCCCTCTCTCACAAACGAAATTCCGGAAGTTGATTCATTCTCGCGCAAAAACTAAGGAATGAAATTTAAAAACTCGGAGGCAGTTTGTTGGGGGGGGGGGGGTAGAACCCCCCCCCCCCAAAAAAAA
>JBCCWF010000254.1:0-9343 GCA_039194035.1 Cyanobacteria bacterium P01_E01_bin.6
GCATGAAGTAACTGTGCCATCTTTTTTTATGGGCAAACATTCCGTGACACAGGCACAGTGGCGGGCTGTTTCTTCATGGCCTCAAGTCAATCAGTCCCTAGATCCTGATCTTTCACATTTTAAAGGGGCTAACCGTCCGGTTGAAAACGTGTCTTGGCATGATGCGGTTGAATTTTGCCAACGGTTGTCTAAGCAAACAGGGAGTCTGTATCGTTTACCGAGTGAGGCTGAGTGGGAATATGCTTGCCGAGCTGGAACAACGAGCAACTTTCACTTTGGCTCAACGATAACTCGCGATGTCGTGAACTGTAAACGTAATCTTGGGATGGTTTTGATTGGGCTGTTGGCAGGGAAGACCACAGACGTCGGCTCGTTTAAGGTAGCAAATGACTTTGGCTTGTTTGATATGCATGGCAATGTTTTTGAATGGTGTCAAGACCCTTGGCATGCAAATTATCAAGGTGCCCCGATCGATGGAAGTGTTTGGGATGTGGAGCGTGAAGCCGATAAACGAGTTAGTCGCGGCGGCTCCTGGAGCAGCGTTCCAGAGCTTTGCCGTTCTGCCTATCGCAGCTACAGCTACCCCGTCAACCGCTTCAACGATATCGGTTTTCGAGTTGTCTGTTCCGCCCCGAGGGCTCTTTGCTAGCTCTTTTTCACTTTTGCCCTCTTGCTCTCTTAGGGTATTTCTTCTGTCGCGCAAAGCGCGATCAAATTTTTTTGGCATTGTGGGGTGGGGTGACAATGTCCACTCGATGCTTTTTTTCAATTGTGACCCCCTACTTACACTGAGCCAGATAGTTGAATAAGCTTCAGAATCAGAAATAGACTGGTGCCACTCAGAAACAACATCGCTACGCGCCACCATCGTTTCTGATAGGCCAACCGGGGGGGTGATGGAATGTGTTTAAAGTCCAAGAGCGTAGCCTCCTTAAAACATTCAGCCATAGGGCGATCGCCCTATGCTCAGCATCATTATAGATTCGCTGTTGTTAGGTTCGCTGTTGTTAGAGACGACATGCGATAGTCATCCCAGGAACAACCGTGATGTCATATGAGCACTGACTATTTTCTGGGCATTGATTTTGGCACCTCTGGGGTGCGGGCGATCGCCATCGACCGGGAGAAACGCATTCAGGCCACAGCCCGGTGCGATTACACCCAGTCTCCTTCATCAACCGAACCCAGTGAGAATCAGGCGAGAAAAGACCCTCTCTCAGACATGTGGCGGCAGGCTCTGATGGAGGTCATCAGCCACATTCCCTTGGTCATCAGGCGGCATTTGCGGGCGATCGCCATCAATGGCACCTCTGGAACTGTCTTATGGTGTGATGCTCAGGGACACCCGGTGACCTCGCCCATTCTCTACAACGATGATCGGGGGAAATCTGTTCTGGGTCTTCTGCGGGCGATCGCCCCTCCCAACCATGTGGTGTTGAGTGCGACCTCCAGCCTGTCAAAGCTGCTGTGGTGGTCATCTCAGGCTCTTGAGTTGACTCCTGACAACAATGATTTGGAGAATCTTTCAGCGTTAACGGAAGCGGGCGATCGCCTCCCCTCTGGGTATTTTCTCCACCAGGCCGATTGGATTGCCTTTTTGCTCCACGGAAAGCTGGGAATCAGCGATTATCATAATAGTCTGAAGCTCGGGTACGACGTTGAGCACCTCACTTATCCCAATTGGATGCAACCCCTCCCGACAGGATGGACCTTACCCACGGTCGTTGCGCCAGGGACACCCATTGCGCCAGTGCAATCAACGTGGGGTTCCCAGTTTGATTTGCCCGCCGATTGCTATGTGTGTGCCGGAACCACCGACAGCATCGCAGCATTTTTGGCCAGTGGCGTTGACGCTTCTGGTGAGGCGGTCACCTCCCTTGGCTCAACGCTGGTTATCAAGCTCTTGAGTCGAGAACGGGTGAATGATGCTCGGTATGGTATCTACAGTCATCGGTTAGATGGGTGGTCTCGCCATGGTTCCCAATCCAGACATGCTCACGAAATAGAAGATAGAAACATCACCAACAGGCCACCCACATCCTCGGTGCATTGGCTTGTTGGTGGAGCGTCAAACACTGGCGGGGCAGTGCTTCGTCAGTTCTTCTCTGATCATGAATTGCAGACATTGGGCGATCGCATCGATCTCGATCAAGAAAGTCCCCTTGATTACTATCCCCTTTCCAAACCAGGAGAACGCTTTCCTATCAATGATCCCCAGTTGATGCCCCGGTTGAGTCCTCGCCCCAAAGACGATGTCCAGTTTCTTCACGGCCTATTAGAAGGAATTGCAACCATTGAAGCTCAAGGATTTCAGCTGTTATCAGAACTAGGAGCAACCCCGCTGAGTGCCGTGTATACGGCGGGTGGAGGAGCAAAAAATGCGGCTTGGACGGTCATTCGTCAACGGCGATTAGGGGTGCCCGTGATGGTGTCGCCAAATACAGAAGCTGCCTATGGAACAGCGTGCCTTGCCTTGAGGGGAATGGCAAAGAATATCTGTCGTCAGGACGCGAGGTGATACGGGCAGGATTTATGCTTAAGCCTGGGACATTTTTTCTAAGAGGAGGGTGACAGGGCCATCATTCTCAATGGACACCTGCATCTGTGCACCAAACTTCCCCGTTTCAACCGTAAGATTGCTTCGACGAAGGAGATCAACAAACGCAAGGTATAACGGCTCCGCATCTGTTGGACGGGCGGCTTGGTCAAAGGACGGGCGTCGTCCTTTGCGACAGTCTCCATACAGGGTAAATTGGCTGATCACCAATAGGTCTCCTTGGATATCCTGAATCGACCGATCAAACCGACCCTGCTCATCTTCTGGAAAAAGGCGCAAGTCAAGGCATTTCCGCGCCATCCATTCCAGTTCGGCATGGGTATCACTCGCTGCAATGCCGACGAGTAAATTCAGCCCACGCCCAATTTTCCCAATCACCTGTCCGTCAACCATGACTTGAGATGACCGGACTCGCTGCACAATGACACGCATGCCTAGCTCTCCATGTAATGTAACCGTCTTCTGAGCGGAGTCGAAGGGGACGTTTGCAAGATCTGGCTTTCTCCCTTTGGGAGACCCTTCGCGAACGACTCCGTTCAGCCAGCGTGATATGTGGGACGGTGATGCTGATTGAATCAGGCTATTCGAATCTCATCCCCTCGAATCTCATCCGCTCGAATCTCATCCCCAGTTCATCAGATGGCTGTGACATGCGCTATTACAATTCTTCAAAGCTCTCAACTTCAAACACAGGGCCAATCATCGCAATGGTCATCACGTCATCGCGGATGCGTCCGGTAACGCGGACTAGTTTGCCGTCTTCAAGCATTTCCTTGGGCTGTGCTTTGTAGATTTCGTACGTGCGACCTGCCAGCAGTGCCCATGTCCCAACGCCCATTTGAGATTTTTGGACCGTGCCTTGTAATGTCATTGAGTCGCTCATATTGGTTCAGCCTCTGCTTTTACTGCAAGATACGCCAGTATGAAACATAACAGAGCGTTGATACCGAGATAAAGCTGGGCGATCGCCCCACTGCCCAGCCAGACGAGTGAAGGAGACATAACGGTACTCACGGCTAGGCAAGATGCGACTCCCAAGGACGCTCCGATTGCGAACCACTTCCAGGTGGAATGTGCCAATAGCAGCGCAATCAACACGAAGGGAATGAAAACGCTGGCCGTGATTGGATTGAGTAGCTCACTGCCTGGAAGAGCTGTACCAAGCTCAGGCAAAGAGCTGCCCATGACTCGGAAAGGCCATTGAGGGAGATCGAAGACATAGAGACCCCGTAGCAGAAATGCACCGGCACTACCCATGAGCAATCCCGTAGCAAATAACCAATCCCACACAAATGGAAGATAGGCACGCAACAACCACGCTAAGAGATAAGACCCGACAACCATCAAAAGTTTAGGAACGAGGTTGACGACACCCCCGTCAAACCAGAATCTTAGACTGAGGTAACCATTGCGTTTTAGCCATTGGAAGAAATCCCGGAAGGAAATTGACCCCTGTTGGGCGAGGGCGACTGCTGCCGCTGCATCGAGCTGTCCGGCTCCAAAATGATTGAGACTGTCTGACTCTAGCTTTCGTGATGATTGATAGAGGATTTTCGCCATATCGTCGGGATTGCTGATGCCAACTGCTTTCACTAATGCGGCGACTCCTGCAACATGGGGCGCAGCCATGCTCGTTCCCTGGAAGGCTTTGTAGACGGATTCTTGTGTGTCGGGATCAATCGTATTTTGCAGAATTCCTCCATCTGCTCCATCCGCTGTGTCACCTCCCGGTGCTGCGATGGTCACGCCTGCACCGTAGTTTGAGTAGGGTGCTTTCGTGCCTGCTGAATTCAATGCTGACACAGCAATCACACTGGGGTAACGCGCAGGGTAAGAGGCTGCATTTGTTCCGGCATTTCCGGCAGCGGCAACCACGACCACGCCCTTGTCGTGAGCATGGGCGATCGCCTCTTTCATCAACGCACTATCACCGCCGCCACCCAAACTCATGTTGATGATGTCAGCTCCGTTGTCAACGGCATAGCGAATGGCTTCAGAAATGTCGGCTACTGTCCCACCACCAGAAGACGCTAAGACCTTGAGGGGCATTAAATTCGCCCGATAGGCAATGCCTGCGACGCCAAGGTTATTGTTGGTCGATTGTGCAATCGTGCCTGCAACGTGGGTGCCATGCCCATGATCATCTTGAGCCTCTCGTTGGTTATTGACAAAGTCATAGCCTTCTAGAATCGTTGTTTCGTTGAGATCGGGCACAGGACTGATGCCTGTATCGATGACGGCAACGGTGATCCCCTCTCCTGCTGTCTCTGCCCATGCCGACTCGATATTGATGCTGCGGAGATTCCACTGCTTTGGATAATCGGGATCGTTGGGCACACTCTGGAGGGTGTAACGATAGTTTGGCTCCGCAAATTCCAGATCAGACTTGAACGGAGACTGTCGGAGTGTTCGCAAGAGCTGGCGATCGCCTTCCACCACATAAACGTGATCGTCAGCCGAAAATTCGCTGTTAAGCTGCGGAGCAACCCCGATCCGTTGGGCGATCGCGTCTAGTTGTTGATCGATATGACTTGCCGACATATCATCTCGGAAATCGAGAATGATAGAATCGTAAGTTCCTCGATTAGCAATCCCAGAAAAGGTTGCCAAGGCCCAAAACAAGCCAACAACAAACAAAACAAACCAGAGTAATCGTTTCATGTTGTGTTCAGAGTGCAGGGAGAGTCTGTTTCAACATAGCCCAGGAATAGAGCCTGCAAGAAGGAACCGCAAGAAACCTCATTGAATGTTCAGAAGATGAGTTTCGCCCTGCCCTTCACCGCAAACCCGCATCCAAATCACACAACGGCATTGTCATCTGTAACCGTTGCCAAGTCATGTAGATACACGCATGTGTTGAGATGTGTTGGATGACATTCAATCTGCAACTCGTCCGCTCATTCCATGGGTTGATACAGTAGATTCAGCTGTGAGCAGTAAGGAAATCAAATACTCATGGAACGAGGATTGCTGTGGCTTCCATTACTTGCCCTTTTTATTGGGCTTGCATGGGCAGGTTGGAATGAGTATCAGAAACTAGAAGCCTATAAAGTTTGGGCCGAAGCATTTGATCACGCTAAGTACGACATTTATGCTGTTTTGGGTGTAAAAGAGCAGCATCTAACCTGGGGAGTCCCGACTCGCAAAGGCCCGATCGATCTCCATAGCATTGCCTTGAGAGATGTTCAGCAGATTAGCGTCATGATGGGTGAGGCTTCTATTGACCTGAATGATCCGCCATCAGAGGACAAAAAGGCAACTCTATCCCTTGGATTACAGAATGACGCAATCTGTAATATTCCATTTACACAGCTCGATTTAGCAGTTCAGTGGGCACAATTTTTGATACGTGAGTGCCCTTGGGTGAATTCTTAAATGTCCATGACGCTTGAGATTAAAGAGGGATCATTCTAAGTACCAACACCCTAGTTTGAGCACATCATGGTGGTTGTTGACTATACTCCTGGTGCAGCGATAATTTCTGAGGCGATCGCCTCCTGTTCGATGGGATTGCGATACAAATGGAGAGTAGATGATAATCAACCTAGCTCATCTAACATGGATCCTACTCGGGTTAATCAGGGTCTGCTTCTCTGGATTTCTGAAGTTTTTTCTAGACTGTCACTAAATACTTAAGTTCCTGACCATGATCATTTCTGCATGACGGTGATTTCATGACCGATCTCACTGTTTCTTCTCGCGCAGCACTTCAAGAACGTCGCCGTCGGCTACGCTGGCAAAAGCGTTGGAAACTTGCCAAGCTACTATGGCGTACTGTCTGTGTGAGTAGCTTGACAGGAGGACTCTTGTGGGTCGTTGCAGAGTCTAATTGGATTATTCGAAGCCCACAACAAATCCATGTGGAAGGAATGAATCTGCTATCGGAAGAAACAGTTCGGTCCCTGATTCCGATGGCTTACCCAGAATTGATTTTTGACGTTGATCCCGGGGAGATCGAACGACAGCTTCAGGCTCATGGCCCTATCGATACCGTGGCAGTTGATCGTCAACTTTTTCCTCCCAGTCTTTCGGTATACATCACCGAGCGTCGCCCTGTTGCCGTGCTTCTGGGCGATACCTATACGAATCCATTCGAAACAGAAATAACGCCATCTGCCTCCTGGCGTCCTGTTCCGTCAAAAGTTGCGCCCACTGGGTTATTGGATGAAAGTGGAAGTTGGCTACCCATTACAAGCTACACCCATGTTCGTGATGATGTTGAGTTGCCTACACTCACGGTGATCGGGATGCAGGCGTCCTATCGGCAAGCTTGGCGAACGCTCTACACGATCGTTCGCTCAAGTCCAATCGAAATATCGGAAATCGACTGGCAACATCCCGGAAATCTAATCTTCAATACAGAATTAGGCATTGTCCACATTGGGCCTTACCCGGACTCACATTTGCAAGAGAAGCTGATTCTCTTAGATCAATTACGAGATTTGCCAAAACGCATAAATCTAGAGCATATTGCCTACATCGACTTGACCCATGTAGCATCGCCGATGCTCCAGTTTAAACCTACAGCCCCTCAGTACAATCAGACGATTCTTCAAGTCCCCGTGCCGTTGCAAGATGAACAATTGGATGATGTCCTCCCTGAATAGGTAATCTCACACGACTTGGCAAAGTTTACGAAGAAATGAGTGATTGAGGCGCGCCTCAATCACTCATTTCTTCGTCGTGAATCTGAGAAGTGTGCCAAGTCGTGTGACTTCACCACTATTGAATGAAAAACTATTGAATGAAAATTTAAAACTCAAAGGTATTTGGTTGGGGACAGCGGTTTCGCCACCGCCCCCAACCAAATAAGTAGATGGCCATAATTAAACGTATTCTTCCAAATCCTGTGTCGACCGCTGCGCGGTTGGCACAGGATTTGGGGTTTTGGTTTTAATTACGTCCAGGTACTTACCTTCTGGTTCTATTTCAGGGTCAGTGCTATCGCTGTTCAGAACTTTTCAAAACTAAACTGATGGCAGCGCGGTCTGCACTAGGCTCCATCTCTACTCTCTGATTCATGATTGAGAGGGAATTATTGGGAATGAAATTGTATGTGGTCTTACGGATATACCTGTGTTCTATTGTCCGTTGAAACTAGCACTCTCTTTAGCGATTCACGGATTCATCTTCAAAGGTGAAGCTAAAGTTAAGAAGGACACCTCAGGTGAAAAACCATGATTCGATTGAGCAGCTAAACACATTATTGGTTTTTGAAGCAACTTACCCTATAGTGAACAGAAGTTATAAAACATACCTTAATCTTTAGGGTGTCAGTTGCCCGAAATTAAAGCGCAGTCGAGCATCTACGATTTGAAACTTTGCATAGAGGGTTTCTTCCCCCTATTTTCACTAATCAATTTCTCCTCTTCTAATGAATACTGCGAATACGTCAAATCCTTTTATGAACTCTGGGCTACACTTGGGGCAAGCAAACAACGAGGCCGCAATACAAGTAGAAGCGAAGGGTGAACGAATCGTGTCAGACAGTGTAGCCAAGATAAAAGTCATCGGCGTTGGTGGTGGCGGCTGTAATGCCGTAAACCGCATGATTGCGGGTGAGGTTGCTGGTGTTGAATTTTGGTCTGTCAATACCGATGCTCAAGCGCTCGACAATTCTGCAGCAAATAATTGTCTTCAAGTTGGGCAAAAATTGACTCGGGGATTGGGTGCTGGAGGAAATCCTGCCATTGGTCAAAAGGCCGCTGAGGAGTCTCGCGATGAAATCGCGACGGCTCTAGAAGGTGCTGACTTGGTATTTATCACCTCCGGAATGGGAGGGGGAACGGGCACAGGAGGAGCACCTGTTGTTGCCGAAGTTGCCAAAGAAGTGGGCGCTCTAACAGTTGGGGTCATGACGAGGCCATTTACGTTTGAAGGTCGTCGTCGAATGCATCAGGCTGAAGAAGGCATTGAGGCCTTGCAGAGTCGTGTAGACACCTTAATTGTCATTCCCAACGACAAGCTATTATCCGTTATTTCTGAGCAAACTCCTGTTCAAGAGGCCTTCCGTGTTGCTGATGATATCTTGCGTCAAGGGGTACAGGGCATTTCAGATATCATAACTATCCCAGGATTGGTCAACGTTGACTTTGCCGATGTCCGTGCTGTGATGGCGGATGCCGGATCTGCATTGATGGGCATTGGTGTTGGGTCTGGCAAGTCGCGAGCACGAGAAGCCGCTGTTGCTGCCATTTCTTCACCCTTATTAGAATCATCTATCGATGGAGCGCAGGGCGTTGTATTCAACATCACTGGGAGTAGTGACTTGACACTGCATGAAGTGAACGCTGCTGCTGAAATTATCTATGAAGCAGTGGATCCGAATGCAAATATCATTTTCGGGGCTGTCATTGATGAGCGACTTCAAGGCGAGGTGAACATCACCGTCATTGCGACTGGGTTTACGGCTGAAGCTGCGCATACTGTGACGTCTTCGGCTATGAAGCGTGCATCGTCAGACCATAAGCAATTTCAGTCTTCTAAGCGTGGGGACACTCCTACCGATATGGACACGAAGCCACCAGGACTAGATATTCCTGAGTTTCTTCAGAGACGTCGCCCGACTCGATAAAGAATAAGTTTTATACACGCATTATCTAAGTGTTTTTATTTCTTAATAGTTGCCCAAAGTTGGGTGGCTTGTCGCTTAAGTCGGGAAAAATTTAGCGAGATTCTGAGGCGCTCTGCGTCCCAAAATCCAACTTGAAAAGACAAGCCAGTTGGGTGTTGTTTATGTAATCCCTGATTAGGGATCTGCAAATAAAGTACCAATAGAGGGGCGGC
>JBCCWF010000255.1:0-9341 GCA_039194035.1 Cyanobacteria bacterium P01_E01_bin.6
ATACCCTGACGTTTTGACCAGCAAAGACAGGGACTATTGGCTCGTCTTCTCAGCCCAAACACGGGTTGGCAAGCCCCACACATAGATAAATCCTTCTGCTGCCTTATGGTCAAACTGATCATCGCTGCTATAGGTTGCCAAGTCAGGGGTATACAACGTCGTCTCCGACTTGCGTCCCACAATCGTGGCTTGCCCCTTAAAGAGCTTCAGGCGAATGATGCCGTTTACGCGTGCCTGCGTTTGTTGAATAAACGCATCCAACGCTAGCTTCAGCGGGCTATACCACAGTCCGTTGTAGACCAGCTGTGAATAGGTGTCTTCAATACCGCGCTTATATTGCGTCACATCTGCCGTCAGGGTCAGGCTTTCTAAATCGCGATGGGCCATGATGAGAGCGAGCAGCGCTGGAGCTTCATAAATCTCGCGGGATTTGATGCCAACCAGTCGATTCTCGATCATGTCGATACGGCCATAGCCATGCTTACCAACGATGTCGTTCAACGTTTCAACCAAAGGGAGTGGAGCCAGTGTTACTCCATTCAGCGTGGTTGGAATGCCGCGCTCAAAGCCAATCTCAACATACTCTGGCTCGTCAGGGGTATCGGCGATCGCCTTCGTCATGTCATAGACTTCTTCCAGGGGCTCGTTCCATGGATCTTCCAGTGGCCCCGCCTCAATACTGCGACCCAATGCATTGCGGTCAATGCTATAAGGCGATGATTTCTTCACCGGGGATTGGATGCCAAACTTTTCGCCGTACGCGATCGTTTCTTCTCGACTCATGCCCCATTCTCGGGCAGGAGCCAACACCTTGAGGTTGGGATTGAGGGCTGCAATCGATACATCGAAGCGCACCTGATCATTTCCTTTCCCGGTGCATCCGTGGGCAACAGCGTCCGCACCATGTGCTGCTGCGGCCTCGACAAGCGCTTTCGCAATTAAGGGACGGGCCAGTGCTGTTGACAAGGGATAACGATTTTCATACAGGGCATTGGCCTGCACCGCAGGAAACGCATAGTCCTTAATGAAATCATCCTTCAAATCAGCAATGAGGGATTCCGTAGCTCCCGACGTCAATGCTTTTTCACGAATGGGTTCCAATTCGTCACCCTGACCCAAATCTGCCGCCAGAGTGATGACCTCTTCAACGCCCCATTCCTGCTTCAAATATGGAATACAAACGGATGTATCAACGCCGCCTGAATAGGCTAGGACAACTCGATGTGCACGACCCATGATGTGATGATTCTCTCGATGACAGATAACAATAGATAAACGGTAAATCTTTATTCCAGGGTGCTCAAGCCCAATCATCCTTGCTCTAGTAGGGGCACAGCGCTTGTGCGTCTCTACAGAATGTTAGGGGTCTACAAATTAAATAACCTTCCATAATTAGGCGGCCCAACCATAGGGGCGCACAGCCGTGTGCAGCCGTGTGCCCCTATGGTTGGCATGTTATTAACCTGTAACGTCCTGATGGCTCTCCGTGGGATTCATTCAACGTCAGGCAACATCTCATAGAGTGCTCCTGACATCAAATTCATACCTGAAAACAAAGATACGAAATGTTTATACTACTACACAGTCATCAGGAACTGGAGTTTTCCCTTGCGGGAAAACTCCAGTTCCTGACATCGCGCTAATTTGACTCGGTTAGGTGCTGGTGATTTCGGTCCAATATTGCTCGTACAGCTCCGTGGCCTCATCGACTGGAGCCAGTCCTTCACATTTTGCAAGCACATCCTCTGGCGGGAACAGATTTTTATTCTGCTTCAAGTCATCTGGCAAAATGTCGTAGGCAGATTTTAGTGGCGTTGCGAAGAACAGATTTTCCACAGCTAGCTTGGCGACTTCAGGCTGAAACAGATAGTTAATCCACTGGTAAGCCGCGTCAACATTCGGCGCACTTTTTGGAATGACAAGGGTATCAGTCCAGAGGGTTGCCCCGCTTTTGGGAACGATATATTCCAAGGCATCATCTTCCAGCGTGAGTGGGATGGCTTCAGACGAATAGCTCATGGTCACCCACAAATCACCCCCCAAGATTTGGTCTTCGTAGCCAAAGGATTGAAAATTGGCAAGATACGGCTTGAGTTCCAACAGGCGTTGATAGGCTTGCTCAATTTCTGCTGGGTCTGTGGAATTAAGCGGATAGCCAAGGGACTTTAAGACAGCTCCCATCGTTTCCCGGATGTCATCCAGCAGAATCATTCGCTTATCAAGCTGTTCGGCATAGTCCCAGAGATAGTTCCAATCATCTAGCGGAGGCGTCACCAGTGACGTGTTGTAGAGCAAACCAGTCGTTCCCCAACTGAAGGGAAGGCTATGCTGATTTCCAGGATCATACACCGGATTTTGCCATTGATCGAAGAAGACTCCGTCCAAATTTTGCAGTTTTGATTTGTCCATCGGTGCGAGCATGTCCAAATCCATCATCTCTTGCACCATATACTCTGATGGATAGATGACGCTGTAGGCATCGCCGCCGCCAGCCTGCATCCGAGCCAGCATGCTCTCATTGGAATCATAGAGATCGACAACAACCTTGATGCCCGTTTCTTGAGTGAATCGGCTGATCATGGCGTCATCGGTATAGCCAGACCAGGTATATACATGGAGTGTGTCTGATGCTGCATTCGTCAAATCCGTCGTTGATGCATCCGAGTCTGATTGCACATCAGAAATCGGCGGGCGGCAGTTGGACAACAGGACGCCTCCTACGGTTGCAGCGGATGCCTGCAAAAATCGTCGCCGTGTGGCGTTATTCTGTAGCGATCGCCCTCGATGGCGTGGGAATGGACGCTGCTTCATGGTTATCAATCTCCCCAAAACCTTGACTATCCGGGACACTCACTCTGTTTTGATCAGCAGCAAGGATACGCTGCAATCACCGCATACGTTAATCCCTGTTGAAGCTGACGACAAGCTTTTGCAGCGAACCTTAAAGAATATCCTGCATTGGCAACTTTTCGGATTTTCGTTTCAATTGCTGCTGCTGACCATCCAAAATTTAGCCAGCATGACAGTTCGATGTCAGAAGTTTATGGTAATTGTCTAAACCGCGCCATAAAGAAGCCATCAAGATTGTGATGATGGGGCCAAATGGTGAGCCAACCTGCTGATGTTTGAAACTGAGCCAAGGGAGATTCGGGTGCAACAGGGGCGATCGCCCATTGGGGATGATGCTCTAAAAAGGTTTGCACAATCGCCTCATTTTCCTGCGGATGCAGAGTACAGGTGGCATACACAAGGGTTCCTTCAGGTTTCACCTGCTGTGCTGCCCGAGTCAGCAGCTCTTGCTGCAGAACAGCTAGCTCGGTAATGCGATCAGGTGATTGTCTCCAGCGAGCATCTGCATGACGATGGAGCGTGCCCAACCCTGAACAGGGTGCATCGACCAACAATCGATCCGCCAGCGGTAAGTCAGATTGGGGCGATCGCATGTCCTGGGCGAGGAGCTGAATAGACGTGAGGTTGAGGCGAGTCATGTTTTCCTGAACCCGCTTGAGACGTTTGGCATTGCGATCGCATGCCCACACCGTTCCGCAATCGTCCATGAGTTCTGCAAGATGAGTCGTCTTGCCACCAGGAGCCGCACATGCATCAATCACGATCTCTCCGGGCTGCGGATCGAGGAGATGGCTCACAAACTGAGCACTGCCATCCTGCACCGTCCACCATCCAGCGTCATACCCTGGCAGAGATTGAATAGCGCCACAATGTTGCTGCAAGCGAATGCTCTGAGGCGCACCCAGCAACACGTCTGTCTGAATCCCTTGCTCATTCAATGCATCACGGACGTGTTCAACCGATGTTTGTCGGATGTTGACGCGAAGGTCAATGGATGGGGGTTGGTTGAACCAGTGACATAAGGCATCGAGGTCACCTTCATCACGCTCATGACTAGTCTCACTCGCATGACTAGTCTCACGCTGCGTTGATGCTAGTTGGTCACGCCACACCTGAATAATCCAGTCTGGATAGCTGTGGTGTATTCCCAGCCGAGCCACTGGGTCAGAGGGAAGAGACAGAGCTGTTTCTCGACGCCGAGCATAGGCTCTCAAGACCCCGTTCACAAAGCCGGATAATCCGCCGAGTCGATTGGTTTTTGCGAGTTCAACCGATGTGTTGACAGCTGCTGAATCAGGGACTTGGTTGAGATATCGGAGCTGATACAGTCCAAGCCGGAGAATTAAGTGAATCAGTCGAGGAGGGCGATCGCCCTTTGAGGTCGAGAGTTGTTGAATCAGTTCATCAAGGGTACGGCGGCGGCGAGTTATCCCGTAGACCAATTCCGTCACGAAATTTCGATCGGTGGGCGTCAGCGCTGCCTGCGCCAACTCTCGATGCAGAGCCTCGTCCGCAAACATTCCTTTTTCAATCCTGAGCAGCGCAGAGAGGGCTGCTTGTCGAGATTCTTTTTTAACAGACGTATGCATGCGTTAAACGCGAATGAAATGATTCAGGCCAGGACACTCATTGTAGACAGACCGAGTCATACTCGCATCTACAATGAGTGTCCTGGCCCGTTCACATCCTTGATTACTTGGGACTAGCTAAGTGTATATTTATACTCGGCTTTTAAGAGCTTGAGAACAACCTGCGATTCGTAGCTGATGATACCTGATATCTGATGAAGCTTAGAGAAAAACTTGAGCATTTCCTCATGAGCACCGTAATAAATATCAGCAAAGATGTTGTATCTGCCTGCTGAAATTGCCACAAATCGCACCTCGGGCATCGATGATAGGGTCTCCGCTACAGAGTCAATTTCACCACTCTCAACCGTTAACCAAACAACCAAGATGTGGGGAATTCCTAGTTTTTCAGGGTCTGGCCAAGCTTGAATGCGTACAACGCCTGTCTGTAGCAAGCGTTGTACGCGATAGCGAGCGGTTGCTTCAGGAATACTGAGCCGTTTTGCAATTTCAGTGAACGCCATTCGGCCATCGCCACGAAGCAGGGTAATAATTTCTTGATCAATATGGTCAAGTGATAATTGAGCTACAGACTTTCCAGCTGTATCAGTCATATTTAATAGGTCACACGTGAATCAGGGAACACTTAAACGATACTCATGATTATCAGTATTTTCCAGTGCGCTCAGTTACCTAAGCAACGTCATTCTGCAACAGATGCGCGCTCATTCGGTATATCTTTCAATTCCCTTGACACATCGCCAATATTCTGAATTAATTTTCGCCACGTTATTTGTGCGGATGCCTCTGATGGAACCCCTCGATGCAGCAGCACAACGCCATCAGCAACATCAATCAGACCGTAGCGATCGCCCTCCACTAATTTTTTGACCCGTGGCAATGTTTTCTGAAGTCGGTTCCGATCATCCTGAAACGCCACCTGATATTGCTGCAGCTGCCACAAATCCACCATGACGTACTCTACTGAAATCTCTTTCAGTTCATCAGTTCTCAGCTTGAGAGCCGGGTAGCGGAGGATTGCTCGACGGCTAGACAGGTGGGGCACAATATGAGTCGTTGCTGAAACGCTTGCATCGGTTGGGATTTGAGCCATGAGCGATCGCGCTGCGGCAACATGCTCCCACTGGCGAGTCGGTGAAATGTAGACCCGTGGGTCGATGGAATCAGGAATGATGAATGAGAGAGCGCGATTCGGATTGGAGGTCACCGTAAACAGAATGGCCAGCGTAAAACACGCGATCCAGAAGCGGCGAAACGGCTTTTGAAATGCATTGGGATGAGCCGACCACCACAAAATCGCCCCATAGAAGACCCCTGGAACAACGGTCATGGCATACCGTAGGTTAATCGCTAGTGCCGTGCTGTCATCCCGGATAAATAATTTTAAGAATGTGAACGCATTCAAGATCCAGGCCGAGGGGGAGATGGCGGGAATGAAGGCGAGGGGGAGCCACTGGGCCAATAAATATTTCAGGGTTCGATCGACCGGATAAATGATGTCGCTAATCAGTTGTCCTGGGCGGGTCAACACACCCTTGATGACATCGATTGTCGTGGCCTCGTCGCCATCGACATAAGGCGCAAACTGTTCAATCACAAATCGCCGACTAATGTCTTCTGAAAACAGCGGCATAATGACGTTGGTCAGCAGGAGCATGTAACCCAGACTAATCACGCAGGTAGCGATGCCCACGCGCGGGAAGCGTCGACTCGCAATCAGATAAAACCCAATGCTGAAGAGGATAACGCCTGCATCTTCTCGCACGGCTAGGAGGAAGACGGAAAAGATACTAAACCCAATCCACCAGCGGCGCTCCAGGCACAGGAGCAGACTAAAGACAAACAGCGGAACCTGACAGAGGTCATGAAAATTTGCCAGTGAGGGGCCAATCACCGCATTGGCGCAGTAGTAGCCAATGGTGATGAAGGTAGAAATCGTCGGGGATAGGTAATGGCGCGCAAGTTGATACAGGATGACGCCGGCTGCGGTCACGAGGGTGATTTGGAGGACGAGCAGCGTGGCGGGTGCCGGAATTAATGTGTAAATCGGTAACCAGAGAAGCAACGCGGGCGTGAAGTGTTGCCCAAGGCGATGATAGAACACCTCTGGGAGGTCACCGTCATGGACGACGGGAGTCGATAGGGTGGATGACAACGAGCTTTGGAAGATGCGACCATGCGCCCCATTCCAAAACACCTGATTGAAAATGCCTTGGTCAAAAGAGGCATAGGACGGGTACATACTGAAGTGACGGTGTACCAGAATAATCAGGGCGATCGCCCAAAACGTTAGTGCTGCAATCACAACACCTCGGCTGAATTCAAGCTTCAGCCCCTTCGGAATTCTGGATTGTCTCGTCGTCTGCATGACACCTCACTCCATCGAAAGCCGATGGAACCGCGATTTGCTCAAGATTTAAGTATAAAGTCTTCGGTTTCAGACCGAGCACATGATGACGATTCCAATTCGTTTTCTGGTGCGAGGATGAAGTAATCGGCACCCCAGACACGACGTCAGGAGGTCGTTGCTTGATGCGATCGAAAGGCCGTCATCGCCGCACAAATCAGGTTGAAATAGTGAGGCTCAAACACGTTCACTTCCTCTGCGGAGTCTCGATTTGCGCCAATCAACCCTCGCTTTTGGCTCGGCTGTACGGCCAGTACTTTTCCTTCTGGATTACGAATCCGTAGCTCTTTTTCGTCTCCAAGGCAGCACATGCTCGACCAATATTGGCGATCGCCATACTGAAATGTGATTGGTTGCGTCGTCCACAATGCACCAAGATGGTTCGCATTTCCATTGCCTGACGCTGATTCGATGGATTGGTCACCTGTTTGTTTATCCGTGATGGGGGTTGAGGCACGAATTCCAATGACTTCTAGCTCCACCGACGTCTTGCCCTTCCATTCGTTTAATCGTAATCGATAGGCTAAATCCACTCGATTTGGCAGTGGACAATAGCCACCCAAGCGCCAGGCGATCGCCTTCAAGGTGATGTCTGATGATACGTGAGCATCTTTGGCATCTTTGGCGTCTTTGGGAGTCATGGAGGAAGGGTGAGAGGACGGAGCGTGAGTTGGGTTTGATGAGTCATGGGCATCATGGGTCACCATCAGTTTGAGGTGTGCGCGATCGCGTCCCACAGTACCTTGCTCTACAATTCGCACATTAGGTGTCCAAAACACAGGATCAGGATTACCCATGCCGCAGGGATGGAGTTGATTAATCTGTTCATACAGCAGCATCGTTAGCTCTGGCAACGATGCTTGCACATCCACCGTGACGAGAGGCTTGAGATGTTGAGGCAGCAGATACATGTTGGCAAACACTTGCAGGCGCAACTGGAAATTGGCTAATTGATTAGCCTGGAGCGAGAAACCGCCTGCCGCGCGATGCCCCCCAAATTTCTTCAAGGTGTCTCCACAAAATTGGAGCGCATTTGACACATGAAATTCTGGAATGCTGCGGGCAGACCCACGAATGATCGTTTGCTCATCATCTTCATAGGTGCCGATAAACACCGGGACGCCATATCGCTCCACCAATCGCGACGCAACGATACCAATGACGCCGTGATGCCAGTTGGATTGCACCACCACGAGTACTCGCTCTGCTATCAAGTCAGGTTGTTGTGCTTCAATGTGGGCGATCGCCTCTTGCTCAATCGTTTCGCAGAGGTCTCGGCGCTGCTTGTTAATGGCCTCACACTTCATCGCCATTTCGAGGGCATGTCCCGGTTCCTCGGTCGTTAGCAGCTCAATCACGATGGCTGGATCGCCAATGCGTCCAACGGCATTGATGCGTGGCCCGAGCCGAAATCCGATGGCTTCCGGCTTCAGTGCTTCTTTCTCATCGGACAATCCCGACACCTGAAGCAGAGCTTTCACACCTTCGATTTGCGACTGCGGTAGCAGCGTTAATCCTTGCTGAACCCACCGACGATTCACGCCTGTCAATGGGGCCAAATCGGCGATGGTTCCCAGGGTGAAAAGTTCAAGCAGGGTGGGCGCTAGGTTTTCCTGAGAATCAAGTGCTTCTGCGAGTGACAAAGCCAGTAGGTAGGCAACGCCAACCCCTGCCAGCCCACGATAGGGTGACGTCGGGTCAATCAGCTTGGGATTGAGGATGGCATTGGCGGGGGGAATCTCTAGTGGAACGTCGTGATGGTCGGTGACGATGACCGAAAGCCCGAGTTCTCTCGCCCGCGCAATCGGATTGTAGGCCGCAATGCCGTTATCCACGGTTAGCAAAACGCTGACACCTGCGGCATGGAAATCTTCAACAATGCGTTCGTTGATGCCATAGCCCTCACTCATTCGGCTGGGGATAGCATAGTCGATGGCGGCGCCTAATCGCCGCATGGCCCGAATGAGGAGTGCGGTGCTGGTCATGCCGTCAGCATCATAGTCGCCACAGACTGCAATCTTGTGTTGGTGGGCGATCGCCTCCGACAAAATCTCAATAGCGTGTCCCAAATCTGGAAAGGCATCAAGGGGAGATGGCAACTCTTCCTGCTCAGGATGAAGAAATTGGGTCGCGGCTTCAGCTGTATCAATACCCCGATTGAGCAACACCTGTGTCAGCAGAGGAGGGAGGTCAGTTGCAGTAGAAAGTTCCGCTGCTTTTTGATGATTAGGTGCAGCAATATGCCATCGCTGGTTTGGGATCTTAGGCGTTCGTATCATTAGGCTTCATCGGCAACATGGTTGACAAGAGGCTACCATCATCCCTATAAAAGGTGCCTAGGAACGCTAATTTTCTGGTTACTGCTCAGGCTTAAGAAAATCCCTATTTTTATCGGCAGTCATCCACATGGTGTCAGTCTGGAGTAGCTCAATATATTGTTGAATCCCTTTGAGCAAGAAAGATTCACCTCCAAAGCTAAGTGAAGCTGACATCCG
>JBCCWF010000256.1:0-9314 GCA_039194035.1 Cyanobacteria bacterium P01_E01_bin.6
ACTTTATTTGCTAGCAAGTCCCTAACCATTTTTTATTGGCTTAGTGCTTTCAAAAACTGCTGCAACCCTGCAAATACTCCTTTGCGTGATCTGGTTTTGGGAGCGGGTTGACTTGTTTGGGCACCTTCCTCGTCTGAGTTGCCCATGAGTGCGCGGTCGATTTGTTCTCCAGAGGGGCGAGATGGAAATTCTTTCAACAACTCGTAACCATTACCCTTTTCCAGCCAGATTTGCCAGGGGGATGGATAGCAGCGGAAGAGAGCAGCCCCTTCGAGGGAGCGGATATAGTAGGCGGAGTCAAAGGAATTGAGGAAGCGCTCTCGTAGTTGGCGTGCAGCATAGCCAATACCAATGGTTGCCACATCTTCCATCTGAGGATTCAACAAAATAACCGTGCGATCGCCAATCTCATCACACACCGCCTCCACGTCCTTTACCTCTACGGAAGAGGGTTCGATGAACAAGAAGACGGTTTCTTCGGGTTGGATGGCCGCTTTGAGTTCACCAAGACCGCGGACGCCGTAGGGTTTGTCGCCCCAGTCTCGTCGAGCGAGGGCAGCCGCTCCTGCATCAGGAAAGAACACTCGCAAGGTTTCATCTGATTCTTCTAATACGGGGAGAAACTGCTCTGCTACGGGCATGATTTTCAGCTCAGGAATGGCAAACTCCACCTGGAATCGCTGCATGCCATCGGCGATCGCCGCTTGGGTCGCTTGTTGCGCTTGGGCGATCGCCTCTTCTAAGTTTGTTGGAATCTGAGTCATCTCCTCCCCATCTCCACCGTTTACGAAAATCTGCTCCGTTCATCATAGAGAATTATGGGATAGACTTCACACTAAATCAGATGTCTATGGGGATTACCTCAACAGGCAGTATCGCCGCTCAGGTTTCACTACGAATCGTTTCCAATCCAAATCCATTTGAATGATCAACGATAATGATTTAGATTGCTTTTGCCTGACAAGAAACGTTTTAACCAGGGGCGATCGCCATTCTTGTGCATTCATAAGGGCGATCGCCCCTGCATCGTCAGAATTTAGTTCCTGCTGATCAATGCTGAGATCAAATTGTTGATAAGCTCCTTGTTTCGGATCTCCCAGTGCGATGCACGCACAGATGACGTAAAGGTGATTTTAATGGACTCTCGTTTTGTCAACGATATCCCCAAGGCAGAGCTGCATCTCCACATTGAAGGAACCCTGGAACCTGAACTGATGTTTGCCATTGCCACTCGCAATGAGATCGATTTGCCGTTTCAATCCGTCGAAGAAACGCGAGCGGCCTACCATTTCCATAACCTGCAATCATTTTTGGATATCTACTATGCGGGTGCCAAAGTGTTATTGCATGAGCAAGATTTTTATGACTTGACCTGGGCGTATTTGACAAAAGCAGCGAGTCAGAACGTCCGCCATACGGAGATATTTTTTGATCCTCAAATCCACACTCAAAGAGGTATCTCCTTTGACGTGGTGGTGAACGGCATCAGTCAAGCGTTGAACGATGCTCAAGACCAGCTTGGCCTGTCATCGCACTTGATTTTGTGTTTTCTCCGTGACCTCACTGCAGAAGAAGCCATGCAAACGTTGGAACAAGCGTTGCCGTTCCAAGATTCATTTGTGGCGGTGGGATTAGATTCGTCTGAAATGGGGCATCCCCCGTCCAAATTCAAAGCGGTCTTTGATCGGGCACAGGCTCAAGGGTTTTTAACCGTTGCTCATGCGGGTGAGGAAGGGCCACCGTCCTACATTTGGGAAGCTATTAATTTGCTGAAGGTTGCTCGCATTGACCACGGCATTCGCTGCATTGAGGATGCCGAGTTGGTGAGTTATTTAGCCGATCAACACATTCCTCTGACCGTGTGCCCCCTGTCGAATGTGAAGCTCAAGGTGTTTGATTCAATTGAGCAACACAATCTCAGGCAACTGTTAAGCGCAGGGCTGTGTGCCACTGTCAACTCCGATGATCCGGCCTACTTTGGAGGCTATGTTGCGGAGAATTTTGCAGCGGTTCAGTCAGGGCTAAACCTGGACTCAACCGATATCTATCAGCTTGCGAAAAACTCGTTCGAAGCCTCGTTTTTACCTCCGGAAAAAAAGCAAGCACTGATTGCTGAACTAGATGAGTTTTGTCGCATTGCTCAGGTAAGCTAGGGCGATCGCCCAACGCTACTTACACGAAATATAGAGAATCGAGATTAGGATGAACTCATAGATTTTGCAACATCATGCCACGGCAGGACAACTGCAGGTGTGTGATCTCCTTATAATGCTGTGGTGAGGTGATAACCAGAACTTCTTTGGATTTCTGTACGTCTCAATAGGCAAGGCCGCATTATGGGAGTCGTGATGGATAACTACTCAACACCAGGTCAACCAGTCGACACAAATCCTTCAGAGGGAGGCGATCGCCCTGTGGCACATCAGGCTGGTTATTCTGCTGAATCACTGTTGCTCAACCGTTTGACCACTGAGATTGATGGTTTAAAGCAGGCACTGCAAACTCAAGCTCAGCAGTCATCAGCAGAGGCGCATCGTCTTCGAACACAATTACGCTGGCTGACTGGCATGTCAGTTGTGGCGATCGTCATTTTGAGTGGGGCGTTGGTTGGAATTTCTTTGCTCTTTCGACAAGAGCAGATTGCCCTTCGTGAAAACCAGCAAGCATTGGTTGCTCAGCTTGAAGGACTACAATCCGACCAAGTCAGCTCAGAACAACTAGCTCAGTTAGAAGCATTGCTGAGTTCTCTCAACCAAACCACAGGAGACTTGCAAGATCAGGCGCAAGACATCATTGACCAGATTCCTGGCGCATCTCGTGATCAGCTAGAATCGCTGCAAAATGACCTGAAAGATCTCCAGGAAGATGTTCAAGACCAGCTCTCTCAAGAAGAAGGGGGTGTTATGGATCGGGTCAATGGTTTGTTCAAACGAGTTCAAGACTTCCTCGGTTCTGGAGATAATACTGAGGAATCACCCGAAGAATCCGGAACCTAGAAAACACATTTCTTTTATTTTGTTATGGTGTGTTGTTGAAAGGTAAACATCCCCTTTCATCTAGATGGACATGGGTGGAATGTCGAACCCTTTGAGCTTTTTGCTAGCTGCCTCAGTCTTTAGCCCTTTGCTTTGCAACAACACTTGAAAGTTTCCAAGTCCCATGGGATTCATGAGGGTGTGCAAGGCATCTCGGCATCTGAGGATGTCGTTGGCAGAAAGAGCTTGGATAGTTTCTGGTTTCGAGAGGGCTGAGAGGCGGTCTCCCAGCCCCAGTGCCATGAGAAATAGCCCCTGCTCAATGCGCCCTAGCGTCGCCAACCCAGCCTCCTCGCCTCGACGCTCCAACGCAGAAAAATCCACATGGGCGGTGATATCTTGGTGGCCAATGTGCTGATAGGGATCAGAATGGTGGGCGTGTTGGTAGTAGCACTGGAGAGTTCCCTGCGATCGCGCAGGACTATAGTAGCGGCTGGCCGTGTATCCGTAGTCGATAGTCAAGACATATCCTCGGTGGAGTCGACTAGATACTGTATTGACCCAATCGAGAGCAGCAAGATTTACCTCTGTTCGGTAGCCGTTAGCATAGCGACTTGCGTCAATCTCAACGCCGACCCAAGGGAAGTAGGTTTGGAGTTGAGGCGTTGAGGGTGGAGCGATGACTTCGATGAAGGTGAAGGGTGAAGAAGTGGAGGATGAAGAGGTGGAGGGTGAGAGAGAGATGTAAATTTCTTGCCAGTTGCCATCCTCAAGCATCAACTGATGAACGGGGAAAGCGTCGACGAGTTCGTTAGAGAAAAAGCAGCCAGTGATGGAGTCGGCGGGAATGTCATCCCACTGGCACCAGCGGATTCGTGATTGGGCGTCGGAAAGGGAGGCTATGTGATGCTTTTGTTCTGCGATGAGGACATCGGATTTTTCGACGACGAGGTATTCTACGGCCTCGAAACAGTCAACATAAACTCGATGGAGGTAGTTCAAGACATCTCGCATAATCAGTCCCTGCCCTGCCCCCATTTCGACTAGATGAAAAGGACGGGGGTGTCCTAATACAGCCCACATTTCAGCAAATTGTTCTGCCAGCAATTCTCCAAAATCTGCGCCGAGGTGGGGAGATGTCACAAAGTCTCCTTTTCCCCCTATACGCTGTCGACGGCTGGCGTAATACCCATGCTCTGGATGATAGAGCGCCATGTCCATAAACTCGGCAAAGGTAATGCGCTGATTTGGAGAATGTTGGATACGTTGGGCGATCGCCCAACACAGGGCTGGATGACTTTGATCAGGTCGTTTTCTAGAAGAGGGGGAATCTGCAATCATCGCGTGTTCAAAAAAGTGTGCTGTTGCTGATAGGGGCGTAGTTATTGTTGCAAATTGTCTAACCCATCAAACAACACAGACTGCGCACTTGCAAGCAAGACACAAGAGCTTTGTCAGCAATCATGATTATCCCAAATTATTCTCATGATGATGCTTTAAAAGGTTGTGGAGGATATAAAACCACCATCACACAACTCCAGTCTGCTTACGCGGTCTCTCCTCAGAATTAAAGATTTTGGAACATGCGTCAGCAGGTTTCGCTTATGTAGGCTTAGACAGTAGTCGCCAAAGTAACCAAAACCATGACGCTTAAAGTATTCACTACAATTCACCAACCGAATGAAAGCCGCTCTAAAATTGCTCCAAATTCCCAAAACATTGTATGAGGTGCATCGATAAGTACCGGGACGAAATTAAAACCAAAACCCCCAATCCTATGCAGCTCGCGCAGCGGGCGGCACAGGATTGGGAAGGTTACGTTTACTTATGTCTAGCTACTTACTGTCTTGATTAATGACAAGAGTATAAAACTCTTGCATAAGAGCACAATGAAAGTGTTGATAAATGATGGCTCAGGCGAGATTTGAACTTGCGACCTTGGGCTTATGAGTCCCCTGCTCTAACCACTGAGCTACTGAGCCGTTGTAGAGTCATATCGGCTTTCCCGACTGACTCAGTATAGTGTACTACGTTCTCAAAACTTCATCAAAGCGATTTACTGCTTCTTTTGCACTTTTTTATGCTGAGATCTGTCGCGATCGCGATCGCCCAACCAACCGTCCTATTATCGCTACTTTCGATTAATCATCGTTCAAAATAAGCAGCGTCATCTCGCCTGCATTGTCTTCGCGATGGGTATTTAAGAACAATGCCGACAGGGTGGTGGATTCGATCACATCTAAATTCAGCACATCATCTAGTCCATTCAGTGATACCCAGGTTGAAGAGGTTGTCACATGTGTTTGCTTATTGATGAATTGTCCGCCGTGGAGCCATAGCATCACAAGCGGTTCTCCAGAAACCTGTGGATTATCCGTCTGATCGCTGACGCTACTTTTTTCAATGGTGACAAGGTAGCTGCCTGGATCGAGCTTGGTAGACTGTGCCGTTGACAGTAGCATCGACACCTGGAATTCGTTTAATTGGTAGCAATGTTCTTCAGCATTCACCGTGAACCATCGATGGCAGGTGGCTGGATTGAAGGGCGGTGCAGGTGGTGTTGCCGGATCTAATCCATGGATAGTGTGCTGTGATGGCATGCTTAGTGAGGCATGCTCCGGTGGAGCAGTCGGTGCTTGAGACTGATGCGGATGGTTCACAAGAAGCATGGTTTGCTCCTCTAAGTCATGGGTTACCGGAGGGTGGTCTGACTGCACCCGTTCTGGAACGCGCAGATGGAGCGATCGCGCCAGGGAGTGCCATTGACCATCTTGGTCTGCGTAGCCCATGTCGGCGAGGTAATCGCGATCGCCCTGGGGCACTGAAACAGCTAGGGTTCGGTTGTTTGTATCAATTTGATACTCTTGCATGGTGTGGGCAGGTTGAGCATTCAAATCAATTCCCGTCACATCATAGATTCGCATCTTCAACGGAAGGGTTCCTGCATCTGCGATGGCTGTGACCTGATCATCTGGCACGTTCCACTGAATATGGAGATCGTGATCGGCTTCAGAGGCAAGGGCTAAAGACACGGTGGATGAAGAGATGCTTGACGGGTGCTTCTCCGTGTAAGGGTCAGCGTGATTGGTGTAGGCGATCGCCATGGAACCCAGTCCAGCAGCGCCTAGCCCCGCCGCCGCATCCATCGGAGCAGATGGATTCTGATGCTGATGGTCAGATGACGGATGGTCATCGGTGATGGGTTGTCGGGGGACGGTGGCGTTGGTGGATGCCACACGATCGGTCACGAGGGGCAGTGTCATGGTTTCTTCTGCGTCACCCTCAGGCGCTGGCACATAGGTGTGGAGCGATCGCCCGAGGGACATCCACGTATTGTCTGGGGTGGTGTATCCGATTTCTGCCAAATAGTCCCGATCATGAGTCGGGATGGGAACGGTCATGCTGGCCGTTGACCCATCAAAGGCTGTGTCAGCAATGGAATAGAGTTGGACATCGTGAGCGGGCTGATGGTCTAGATTGATGCCAGTCACGTCGTATACCTTGAGCTGAAGAGGGCGATCGCCCTGCTGCATGAATGCCATCCGCTGATCTTCTGGCGTCTGCCACTGAATCGATAAATCAGTTGCTGAGGCGGGTTCAATCCGAAGTTGACTCACCGTCATCACTGGGTCAACAGCAGAAGACGGATGATCGGTGGCGGTACTCGTGGGCAGTACCAAAGTTTCTTCTGGTTCGTCTGAAGAATCGTCAGCTTGCTCATGGCTCAGCGCCGCTAATCCGAGTCCGGCGACTCCTAGTCCTGCTACCGCACCCACAAACGCAGCTGTATTTGTATTGACTGATGTAGAAATTGATGCAGAAGAAGAGTCATCGACCTTAGCATCCAATTCCAAAGGGGACTGATAGTTCTGGGTCATCTGCTCATCGGTGGTGATGATGGGGATGGGTGTCGCCTCATCAACCTGCGCGGTACCATCCATGACGAGAGGTAAGATAAGGGTATCTTCTGAGAGATTCGCTGCATTTCCTACCGGGGTCGGAACGTAGGTATGGAGCGATCGCCCGAGAGACATCCATTGATTATCGGGGGTGACGTGGCCGACTTCCGCCAGATAATCGCGATCGCCTGTGGGAACGGGAACCGTCATGCGGGCGGTGTTTCCGTCAAAGGCTGTGGTGGGAACCGCATGAAGCTGAACATCATGGGCGGGGTGATGGTCTAGGTCAATGCCCGTGACATCATAGACTTTGAGCTGTAGACCCGACGCCACACTATCCTCATCCTGAGGGAATAGTGTCTGTCGCTGCTCTTCTGACATATCCCATTGAACAAACAGCCCTTGCTCAGGTGATGGCTTGATTAGAAACTGGCTAACGGATGTGACAGGCCTTGCAAAGGCGTCGTCAGAAGTTCCATTGTCAATGTCTTGAGCAGTAACGGCTGGTGGAACTGCGAATGCAGCCGTTGACTCCGCGTTCGCGTCCTCGGTGTCGTTGCGAAACTGAGACGCAACCAGTCCTAAGCCCGCCGCACCTAGTCCAGCGGCGATCGCCCCTGGGCCGACATGACCGAGTGACGCGATGTCGGGTGATGAATCCAGCAATGGACTGTCAGGTGAATCAGGTTCCAGTGAGGGCTGACTTATATCTGGACTTATCGGCAGAATCGTATCGGTTTCAAGATGTTCTGTGGTGCTGATGCCATTGAGATTTTGCAGCACCGACTCGCTATCCAGAGGGGTTTCAGTTTGGCCTTGATGCGTATCTAGCCCTGTTCCGTTCTCTTGTGCAGACATGGGTGTGACAACCGCATCTGCATCCGGTGTTGTCTTTATTTTGTTCGCATCTGCTTTGTTCGGGTCTATTTTGTTCGGGTCTATTTTGTTTGCGTCTGTAGCGGGTTTTTTCCCCGCGGCGATCGCCCCTGCTGCGCCCATCACGGCCCCTGCCGCAGCAACATCAGAGGATATTCCTGGACGTGGTTTGGGGACAGCCGGACGACTGGGAGCCGTTGGAGTTTGTTGTTTCGAGGCTGTTGAAGACGCAGACGGTTGTGGTGCTGGGGGCGTTGGTTTGACCTGAGGGGGGTTATTGGCCAATGCTGTTGCCGTTGCAACAGATGCTGCAGCAATCGTATTTGTATCGGTAGACGGTTGCGGATTAAGTGGAGGAGTGATGGGTGGGGCTGGTGGGTTCTCGGTTTCTGGGGATGAGGTTGCTTGTGGAGTAGATGATTGTCGCCCACGACTGAGCCAAGCCAGTAACGGCAATCCCAACAGTAATGGGAATAGGAGCCACCACCACGGAAACGGTTTCTGAGCAACAACGCCCCCTGGCCTCCCGTCAGGCAGTTCGTTATTGGGGAGCACGGCAACAGATTCGTTTGACGGTGCAGTTCCTGATGTGGCGGGAGGTGCCGATGACACGTCTGCGTCGGGAGTGTCGGAAAGTGATGGAACGACGGCTTCCACGTCGGATTCTGGCATTTCGATCTCTGAGGGTTCGATCTCTGAGGGTTCGATCTCTGAGGATTCGATCTCTGAGGGTTCTGGTTCTGCCGTATCTACCGCAGCAATATTAGGGTCTTCTCCATCAGAAGAGGAGGAGGACGATGGTTCTTCGCTGACATCAGTGGAGGCAACCGCAGGCTGAACAGCCGCAACTGCCTGCTGAATGGATGACTCGTTCGCAGGATCATCTATGAAATCTAGAAACGGTTGAACGGTTGATGAGGGAGTTGAGCCGTTGAAGACATAGGCCAATCCGCTACCAAGAGGAACAGCCACTAATCCCAGTGCTCGTTCATTAGCCGTGAGAGGGCGATCGATGGCCGCGAGATCTAAGTCACCGTTGAGAACATCATCGAGTGCACTATCTGCATCTCGGGACGAAATTTCAACATTGGCACCCGGCACCTGATTTTTGAATGTTCGTCCTAAGCCGATACTCAGATTTGCCATGTCGCCTGCGCCACCAATCCGAATGGATGGAAGCTCTGGAGCCTCTGAAGGAGATGTTTGAGCGTTGGACGGTAGCGCTGGCGAACTAAACTCTCCAGGGAGCACATCCACGTCATCAGATGCCCGTGCCGATTGTGCAATCATGACCGGAGCAAGTCCCACCATCAATAACCATGCAAACGAACAGATAACCTGTTCTTTTCGGTTGATGGCAAAATGGGAGGTCGGAAGAGAAGTCTTCATGGCACTTAAAAATGGTCTGTTGTCGGTGAATAGATAGACAAATGTATGACACGTAGGAGGTAATCTCCTTTCATGGCAACGATATGCGTCGCTCGCTTCAGCCCTGCCTCACCCTATCAGGTCGTTCTTACCCTATTCAGTAGCTAGCCATCATTAAACGTAGCCTTCCAAATCC
>JBCCWF010000257.1:0-9304 GCA_039194035.1 Cyanobacteria bacterium P01_E01_bin.6
CACAAATTCATAACAAATAGGGGGGATAGCTCGGCTGTCCCCCCTATTTGTTATGAATTTGTGAGCTATGGCTTAGCTGCGCCCTAGCTCCCAGTCTTGCATGCGATGAAGTCGACCATTCCGAATTTGAACCACTGGATGATCTGATAATTTGACGAGTTGCTCATCATGGGTTGTTACGATCACTGTAATTCCAACACCATTTAATTTTTTGAGAATCTTGATAACTTGCCATGAGTTATGAGAATCTAAGTTTCCGGTGGGCTCATCAGCCAATAGGATGGGAGGCGTTCCGACAATTGCTCGTGCAATGCTGACTCTCTGTTGCTCGCCCCCAGAAAGCTCATGTGGGAAACGGTCAGCTTTATCTTGCAATCCAACCATCTTCAACGTGGGCATCAACCGACGGTGAATCTCTTTTCGAGTGAAGCCTTGAGCCCACAAAACAAATGCAACATTCTCAGAGACAGTGCGGCGAGGAATGAGCTTATAGTCTTGAAACACCACCCCTATCTGACGGCGTAGCATTGACATTTGGCGGTGCCGCAAACGCGACGGGGTACAGTTGTTGACCACGAGGTCGCCTTGGCTACACTTCTCTTCACCATAGAGAAGCTTAAGAAGAGTTGACTTGCCTGCGCCAGATGGCCCAGTAACAAACCAAAAGTCGCCCTTCCGAATTTGCCAGTTTACGTTGTCAAGAGCCTTCCCATTGTTTCCATAGAGCTTGGATACGTTTTGTAGGCTGATGATGACAGGCGAATTAGAATTCGGCTTCTGTCGATGGGCTGTTGCGGGCGATCGCCCATAACTTTCTCTAGGAGATGAGTACGCTGAAGGAGCCGTCGTCATGCTATGTGGAACCTGTGAACCATTTCGATACAATCGATGCACGGGTATCGCATGCATTTCCGAAGAGGCAGTTGAAGGCATAATTCACGTCCCAGGCTTAACTAGTGAGAGTGGGCCAATATATAGGTCATCGTGCCCAATTCAGGAACTGTAACAAGCAACGCTACCGAGACACTATAGGAGCGATCGCTTCAATCTGTCCAATAATGTAGCAACAAATTAATCTAAATAATCTAACTGTGATTATTCCCAGCGATCTACCTGCATTCTATGCTAGGCTCCTATTCGAGGGGCGATTAGCACAGTGGTAGCGCACTTCCTTCACACGGAAGGGGTCACTGGTTCGAACCCAGTATCGCCCATCTTATTGAAAGTAGTCAAAATGAAACCGTTCAAATGACTTTAATCATTGAGCCGTTTCGTTTTGACTATTGTCGCTGTTTGACCATCGCAAGATTGCTCAACGCGTGGTACGCCCCTGATGTGGCTAACACGTGGGACTAGCGACGGGCATCTGTCTCATAGTTAAGGGACAGATCCCTAAATTCAACATTTTGGCTGCTGATAGCGTTCAGCAGGATACGGGTAATCCACCGCAGAACTCCTCGTCTTGCTACATTATCCGCACTATCTATAAGGAACCGTGATACCCCAGTACTCGGTAAAGGTCTTCAATGGCTCTCCGAAGCAGCTCTACCAAAAACGCTACCGCTTAAATTACCTGCTTTTGGCTCCTAACCTCCGGAATGGATGTTAGCAAATTGCATGTGCGTTAAAAACTACTGATTGAGCATTGTGATGTTATGCAAAAAACATGGAAGGCATGCCTATAACTTGCCTTCCATGTCTCTGGAAATTTTTATGCGAGACGATCATGAGGTGCAAAGGATGACATAGAGACTTTTCTCAGTTTTATCCTCTACAGTGACCCTCCAGAAATCAGGGTGAGTTAAGTATCAAGCCTCAATAAAGGCCACGAACCAGTATATTGCAGACAATAACGAACGAAATGCTTAGCTTTCTAGCACTTTTTCCTTAAAGAGTTTGCCTGCACTAAACGCAGGAACGGTCGTTGCTGGAATAGTCAATGCTTCACCAGTCTTAGGATTACGGCCTTCTCTGGCTTTTCGATCACGAGGCTCAAACGTTCCAAACCCGACTAGAGTAACCTTTTGACCCTCGCTAACAGCATCGACAATGCTCTCTAAAGCAGCTGAGAGAATGACATCTGCCTGCTTTTTGGTAACGCCAGATTTCTCTGCAATCTTATCTACCAATTCTCCCTTATTCATTGGCTTTAAGCTCCTAGCAATATGTTTGATTAACACGATATTTGCTGTGATTGTACATCAGGCTTTGCGAGACCACCCCCCAATCTCTCAAATTGCATACAATTCAGCCATCTCAGGAACGCCAAAAAGGTGTTTGTTAAAGCTCACAGAGAAGCACCTCAAACCTTCTTTGAAAAAGGGTTTGAGGTGCTTTTAATGGTCGATTTAGAGGAGTTTCAGCTTATTTTCTCTTGAAGCTCAAAAGTTACGAAATGCTTAACTATTTCTCAGTCAACGACCATACCCCGTCCCAAGGTTCTTCTGGGGGGTTATCGAGCCAGTGTTGACAACGTCGAAGCTGGACTTGTGTCGCTTTATCGGTACTGTCAATCTTCTCTAAAATGTTATTGAATTCGTTGATTGCCTGCTGAAACTGTTTCTCAAGGTAGTATTTGCGCCCTTGATGGTAACGCTCAATCTTAAACAGTTGGGCATCCGATACCTTTTCAGACCGAAGAGCAACAAGCTCATAAATTCCAACGGACTTGTTTTTTCCTTTAACACGAATCCGATCGAGTTCGCGCACCCATATTTCGTCTTTACACGGGGCATAGGTGTTTTCGCTAATGACAATGTCACAACCATATTGTTTCGTCGCTCCCTCTAACCGAGCGCTGAGGTTGACGCCATCTCCAATGGCTGTAAACTCCATCCGCCGACTAGAGCCAATATTGCCACTGATGACAGGCCCTGAATTGAGTCCAATCCCGACACTAATGGGCATAAGGTTGCGGCTTTCGCGATCGCGATTGAAACCTGCTAATCGATGGCGCATTTCGATGCTGGTCTGCACAGAGCGAAACGCATGATCTTCCAGCTTTAATGGAGAGCCAAAAACAGCCATGATGGCATCTCCAATATATTTATCTAGCGTGCCTTTATTCTCCAAAACGGAATCAACCATCAACTCAAAGTACTCATTGAGCATGATGACAAGCTCATCCGGATCCATTGTTTCGGCAATGGTCGTGAAGCTGCGAATATCCGAAAACAGCACCGATACGTCCTTGCGATCGCCCCCTAGTCGCAATTCTCCAGAGGACAGTGCTTGTTCAGCAACTTCCTGACTCATATAGCGATACATGGTGCTCTTCAGGCGCTTTTCATCGCTGATGTCGTCCATTACGACAAGTGCACCATAGACGTTGCTCTCATCTTCGACATCGGTAATGGAGTTAATGGATAAATGAATACTGTGCTGTTCTCCGCTACTCGCATCATCCCGTTTTGAAAGCAGCGTTTGCTCTGGATAATATTGTTCGTGATCTTGTTTCTTTGTCGGATTCAGCGCATTATCGATACATTCAGTAAAGCTTCGCTCTTCAATGTTGATCAGGTCTCGGACTGATTGTCCTTCAATGGGGGTGTCGGTCGGTAAATCCAGAAGCTTGAGCGCACTTTCATTCGCAGCAATCACCTTTCCTTCTCGGTCGGTGGAGAGGACTGAGTTAGAGAGCGATCGCAACATGTCGCGCTGCATTTGCTCCTGTTGCTTCACTGTTTGGAATAATTTAGCGTTCTGCAGGGCGACACCAGCTTGAATATTGAACGCCTTCATGAACTCCATGTCATTGCGATTGAAACTCGCCTTCCAACAATCTGGAGCATGAGGCCAACTTGCAGGATTATATTCTGGATAATCTCCTTGGCGCTTTTTGTTGATGAGCTGCGTCACACCAATCAGCTCATTCTTCGCATTGAAGACGGGCATACACAAGATGCTACACGTCCGATATCCAGACTTTTCGTCTGTTTGTTTGGCCGTCTCAGCATTTTCGTGGTCATAGAGATCGAAGGGGATGATGACCGGCTCTTCCGTCGTTGCCACCTGTCCTGCGAACCCAGCATTGCTGGGAATACGAAGTTCTTGAATCACCCCTTGAATTGGGATTTTGGTCCACAATTCTTTTTTGTCTTCACTCAACAACCACAGCGTACTCCGATCAGCCTGCATCAACTCCTTCGCTTCTTCCATGACGCAGCTAAGCGTTTCTTCCAAGTCAAGACTGCTTTGACTCAGGGCTTTAGTTGCCTTCATCAGCGCCGAGGCAGCGCGCTGGCGTTGGGTTGCTTTATAGAAGGAACGTGACGACTCTAGAATGAGGCGAATGGATGGTGCAAACTCATCAAAGACAATATGGTCTTCTTCTGTAAATCCAGATAAATCAATCTTTTCATCGAGGGAAACGAGGGGATCGTATTCTCGTCTCAGTTTGTTGATGAGCTGAACCACGGCGACCAGCTTGCCTTCAGCATCAAGGAGAGGCAACACTAGCATCGTATAGGTGCGATACCCCGTTTCTTGGTCTTTAATTTTGGCAAATTCTGCCCGTGGATCCTCATAAAAGTCGAACGGGATGTTGATGGCCTTCTTAAACGATGCACACTCCCCAGCAATCCCCATTGTGATAGGAAACCGAAGCTCTAGATTATTGCCCTTCTCATCTTTGGCAACAATAGACCAGAGTTCGTTTTTGTCTTCGTCTAGCAAATAAATCGTGGTGCGATCGGCATTTAACAGTTCACCCGTTTTTAAGGTGATGGAGCGCAGCATTTCATCTAAAATCGCATCAAACCCTTGGCTGTCAAGTAAAGAGTCCAGCATGGACAAGGTTTGGTTGACCACTTCCAGCTTTTGTTCAACATCGGTAACAACTTGCTTGAAGGTGTCTTGCTTGAGGGGAGCCAAAAATGCTGAAAAACTTCCTTTTGTCGCGGTCAATGCGCCGCCGCGACTTGTTGATTGACTTGGGGGTTCGGTCTCAGTCGGCTCATTGGGAGAATTATCCGATGGGCAGATAGGCTGCTGAGTTGGGGACACCGCCGAGCCAGCAGGAATAGCTTGCACCTCAACGACCGTAGCACTCACCGCGATCGCCTCATCAGGCAACGATTGAGAGTTGGAATTTGGCAAATGCGAAGAAGGAGCTGACATAGGTTCCTATATGGATGCTTCAATGAATATTGCCGGTAGCCGAGACGCAGGTAATCACGACCCAGAAAATGCCATCTGGATGACTTACACTACTACTTTACAGAAGCAAGCGAAGACTACACGTATCTTATCGTTCAAATCTTAAGTTCATGGGTATCGCGTTCCTAAATGAATAGCGAAAACAAATGGCTACGTTGATAAATGAACAGAAAAAGTCATTCATGGCTTCCTTTGTTCACGGCTTCCTTCGTTACAACGTATGCAAAAGAGCATAAATGAAGAGCACCTTGGCTCCATATTTTTTAGTGTTGAAGGAGTCCACGTAGATGGACTAAAGCCCAAAGAGCACGTCTCTGCTGAGGAGCGTTTAGTCACCTTTTTTAACCGGTATGAACGCTTTAACTATCCTCTACAAGAGAAATGACTCAGTATCTAGGCATCATTAAAAACCATTTTCTAATCCTGCGCTGCCCGCACAGCAGGCCGTGCAGGATTTAGGGGTTTTATATTTAATTGTGTTCACCGAATTATTTTGCCTAAGGGGTAATGGACTAAGAATACCCAAATGTAGTGATGAAATTGAGGCCTCATAACGGAAACCGGGAAATTTTAAGCCGGGATTGCGGGGTGCTGAGCACCCTGCAATTTCGGCTTAAAAGACAATCCAAATTGAGAGCAGATGAGTTGTAAGTATCTGGGTGTAATTAAAACCAAAATCCTAAATTCTGTGCCCCCCGCGCAGCAGGCGGCACAGAATTTGGAAGGATACGTTTTATTATGGCTAGCTACTGAAGCGAGACCAGTGGAGACTGGGCGTATAGCTCACTTAGGGGAGGGCGATTGTTCTAGCGCAGTAACCGCAGGGAAGAGCGGATCAAATCGTTGATTGACCCACAGTACCCGCAGTTGGAGCAAATGGTTAAAACCCGCTTCACTCCAGCGCATGCCAACGCCTTTGAAGCGTTGCTGAATTAACCATTTACAGGTGCTTTCAATCATCCCACTGCCCAAGGGATAGTCATGGTCGTCAAACGACGCATAGCGAATATGCCGATGGTGGGCTTGCAGGTAGGATTGCACCTGTATCAGCGCATCCAACTCAGCGGGAGACCAGAGATGATCCAGATTGATCAAGCGAGTCAGTTGCGTGAGCACTGCCTGATGGTCGCCGTGACGTAACTGATGCCGCCAGTGCTCAAACCAATGCTGAGTAGTCGTGGCACAGTCTCCAAACACCGCATTGGCCGCTTTCCACAGATGAGCTGCGGCATGATAGAAGTCGAGAATGCCAATCACCTGCATCGGGGCAAAGTATCGGTAAAATAGCCCCCAGAATCCCGTGCCGCCATCACTCAACCAGAGACATTCACTCGCCGTTTCAATCGATTGTCGGGCGGCTTGCCAGCGCAAATGCTCACCAAAGCGTTGAATCGTTCCCAGATGGGCGACCCCCGGCGATGCACTAAGCGGCTCACCGTCGTTCCAGTACGAGTGAGATGAGGTTCTAATCGAACGAAGAGCCCCACTTTGACCTCTCGCCATTCCGTCTTGCCCTTGGCTAACTTCGGGGTAGGGCGAAAGGGCACCATCACCCCATCGGCACTGATGGCCAGACGCAGTTGCGCCACCGTCTCCGATAGGGCTTCTGGCACCACTTCTCCCCGTTCGCTGTAAGCAGCAACCTCCGCATCCAATTGGCTCAGGGCTCTCTGGCCATAGTGTTGCACCCACTGCCAGAGACTGCTAGCACTCACCGTGATGCCACTCCATTGAGCCAGCACCCAGGCGGCTGGCTCATAGGGCATCATCACACACAGCAAGCATCCTAGTCGTTGTAAGCCGTCTCCCACCCGTTGCTGCGGCGAGAGACCCAGAGCGGTATCAAGAGGCACACACTGAGCCCCTCGACAATGCCCTGGACAACGACCCACGCGACGAGACCATTGAATCGGTCCAATCAGGGTCTTGAGTCGGCGAGAGACCATTCCTTTGGAACGATATCGGCAGCCACACTGAGGACAGAGCGGCCAGGTTGTTTGCTGTTGAGCACGAGTGCTTAATTCAGATTCAACCGCAATGCGTGCAAACAGAAGGCCCAACTGCAACCCATGACACACTAAAGCAGTTAATGTGGACGATTGCTGAAATCGCGTCCAATGTGATGACCAGTCCGGATGGTCGAGATAAAGGGGGGGAGTGACAGTATCATCAAAGTCATGAATTATTATGGGGCGAGATTATTATCTCGCCTTTTTTGTTAGTATGCATCCCCTCCCCTAAGTGCCTTCTACGCCCGTGGAGACTCTTTCCTTCGACTCCTATTAAAATTTCAGCATGCTAGGCTGAAGCAGCTTGTCGAGTCGACATTTTGCTTCGATCCTCGGCATTCATTTGAAATTAAACCGAACATTTATCCAACAAGCATCTCAAGACTGTGGGACTCCCATTTGAATCAGAACGACTACTCTTTTCTCCCGCCTCTTCTGGAGATGATGCGATCCCCGTTATTTTCGCGTTTCCCAACACTTACACGGTTGGTATTACGAGTTTGGGATATCAGGTTGTTTGGGCTAGTTTAGCCCTACGCCCTGATCTGAATGTGAGCCGCCTGTTTGTGGACGGAGGTGACCCACTTCCTCATCATCCCGAACTCATGGGTTTTTCGCTGTCTTGGGAACTGGACTATGTCAACGTGTTGACGTTGTTGGAATCCTTGGATATTCCGATTCGAGCGTCGGATCGCACAACCCATCACCCCCTTATCTTTGGGGGCGGTCCCGTGCTCACGGCAAATCCAGAGCCGTTCGCCGATTTCTTTGATGTTGTTTTGCTGGGAGACGGAGAGACACTACTGGATGAGTTTATTGATGCGTATCAGCAGGTTAGGTCGGGCGATCGCCTTCAACAGTTACGCCATCTAGCGACCGTTCCAGGCGTGTACGTTCCGAGCCAATATACTGTGACCTATGAGTCTCCTGATGGCTTGGTGCAATCGATTACACCGAACGATGCATCGATCCCGGCTCAGGTAACCAAGCAAACCTACCGAGGCAATACCCTTTCTGCATCCACGGTCGTCACAGAACATGCAGCTTGGGAAAACATCTTCATGGTGGAAGTGGTGCGAAGTTGCCCTGAGATGTGTCGCTTTTGCCTCGCCAGTTATTTAACATTGCCCTTTCGTACAGCAAGTTTGGATGGATCTCTCATTCCTGCCATTGAACGAGGCTTGAACGTGACAGATCGCATTGGTTTATTGGGAGCATCGGTGACACAGCATCCAGAATTTGATGATCTCTTAGCCTATTTGGATCGCCCACAATTTGATGACGTCCGAGTCAGTATTGCTTCTGTGCGGACCAATACAGTGACGGAAAAACTTGTGCAGAGTCTAGTGAAGCATGACACCCGCTCCATCACCATTGCGGTGGAAAGTGGTTCGGAACGAGTGCGCCGCATCATCAATAAGAAACTAGAAACCCCTGAAATCCAACAAGCGGCGGCGAATGCAAAAGCTGGAGGCTTGAGCAACATGAAGCTTTATGGAATGGTCGGCATTCCAGGAGAAACCCTGGATGATGTAGAACAGACCGTTGAGATGATGCAAGTCGTTAAAAAAGCAGCACCAGGATTACGGCTTACGTTGGGATGCAGTACATTTGTGCCCAAGGCTCATACGCCGTTTCAGTGGCATGGGGTGAATCGGGATGCTGAAAAGCGGCTGAAACACCTCCAAAAATACCTCCGTCCCCAGGGGATCGATTTCCGGCCTGAGAGCTACAAATGGTCGGTCATTCAATCGCTGATTTCGCGAGGCGATCGCCGCTTATCGAGTCTACTAGAGCGAGTCCGCCACTACGGCGATTCCTTAGGCAGCTATCGTCGAGCATTTAAGGACCTGAAGGGAGAACTTCCATCGTTGGACTATTACGTTCATGAGGAATGGCCCCTCGATTGTGTGCTGCCCTGGAGCCATATTCAGGGGCCGCTTCCCCAAGCAACGCTGCTGAAACATCGAGCCGAAGCCATGCAATATGCAGCCGAATTACCAGCACACGCATGAATCGGTCACGGAATAGGGGTGGTAGACCAGTAATCCTCCTGGGCGTAAGGATGGCATCCACCTATCCAAAAATTCTCTAGTCACGACTTGGCAAAGTTCACAAATGAATGAGAGTTTTGGGGG
>JBCCWF010000258.1:0-9284 GCA_039194035.1 Cyanobacteria bacterium P01_E01_bin.6
CGCAACGAGAGCGAGCGTATAATCGTGCCCTCAGTCAAGAGCGCATTGGCATTGAGCACATCAATCGCAGCTTGAAGATTTTCAAGATTTTGGCTGGACGCTATCGTAACCGTCGTTGTCGCTACAATCTACGAGGAAACGTGATTGCCGCAATCTACAACTATGAGCTGTCGCTGGCTGGCTAAGGCACGAGAATATGTCCAAAGCACATGATGGAATGAATATTGCAAGAGGTCTAGTAGCTTGGCGTTATTAAACTAAAAACCCAAAAAACTTGGGAGCACCCCGGAGGGGCGCTCCCAAGTTTTTTAAAGTGAGTTTATTGATGCCTATCTATTTGGTACTCTGCCATTTTTGTTTTGAGAGATGCAGATTCTCGTTCCCAGCGTCTCGCGGGGAATGACACCCAGATTCTCTGGCGCTGGATGGCGCTGGAGCCAGAGTCTCCAGTTGGGTTTCCCAGTCGGAGACTGGGAAACAGAGGATGGGATGCAGATTCTCGTTCCCAGCGTCTCGCTGGGAATGCCACCCAGAGTCTCCGGCTGGGAAACAGAGGATGGGATGCGGATGATCGTTCCCAGCGTCTCGCGGGGAATGCCACCCAGCGTCTCTGGCTCTGGATGGCACTGGAGCCAGAGTCTCCAGTTTGGTTTCCCAGCCGGAGACTGGGAAACAGAGGATGGGATGCGGATAATCGTTCCCAGCGTCTCGCTGGGAATGCCACCCAGAGTCTCCGGCTGGGAAACAGATGATTTTGAACATGGCCATGAGGGGTGAGAAAAGAAGCGAGATGGTGCATTACACTGTTTCATGTCCAAACTAACAGTGGTGACATCTCACATGCTATGGCTCGTATCCCCACGCTGAAATTTGATCGGGGAACGCTGATTTTGCATCCGCCGCCCCGAGGAAAACAATGGATTGACTATGCAACTTGGGATGATCGGGTTGAGCGTTTTCGCATCCCAGCCATTCATTATCGACGCGTCGTCGAAGTGCTCCGGACTGAATCGCATCAGTTTGAGGACAAGGCGAAAGAGTTTACGCCCATCACTCTGGCTGCTCAATTGGAGATGCAGCCGTATGTTCATCAACAAGAAGCTCTGGATGCTTGGCTGTCTTCTCAACGCCAGGGCGTTGTCGTACTACCCACTGCGGCAGGAAAAACATACCTCGCACAGATGGCAATGCAGTCGACACGATGCAGTACGCTCATTACTGTTCCGACCCTTGACCTGATGCATCAATGGTATGCAAACCTCAAAGCTTCTTTCCCAGAGGCTGATGTGGGTGTGTTGGGGGGTGGCGATCGCGATCGCACCTCTATTTTGGTCGCAACCTACAGCAGCGCCGCCATTCATGCTGAAACGATCGGGAATCGGTATGGTCTCCTCATTTGTGATGAGTGTCATCATTTGCCCAGTGACTTTAACCGCGTCATTGCGGAATATGCGATCGCCCCCTATCGCCTTGGCCTCACGGCCACCCCCGACCGCAGTGATGGTCGCCATGCCGATCTGGATGCATTGCTTGGGCCAGTGGTGTATCACCGCACGGCAGACGAATTGGCAGGTCATGCGTTGGCTCACCATGACGTTGTCCAAATCAAGGTGAAACTATCTGATGCAGAGCGCGATCGCTATGATCGTCTGATCCAGACTCGAAATGCGTTTCTGCAAGACGCCCAAATCTGGCTAGGCAGCTTACAAGGATGGCAACGGTTTGTGCGGGCTAGTGCTCAATCCAAAGCTGGCCGTCGTGCCATGATCGCTCACCGAGAATCACGGGCGATCGCCCTGGGAACGGCAGGAAAACTGAACATCCTAGCTGACTTGATCGTCAAACACTATCCAGCCCAGACCCTGATTTTCACGAATGACAATGCAACCGTTTATCGAATTTCTCAAGACTTTCTCATCCCTGCGATTACGCACCAAACCCCCGTCAAAGAACGCCACGAAATTCTCCAGCGGTTCCGAGATGGCACCTACCGCACATTGGTTGCTTCTCATGTGCTGAATGAAGGCGTTGATGTGCCTGCAGCAAGCGTAGCAATTCTGCTGTCAGGCACAGGCTCAACGCGAGAATATATTCAGCGCCTTGGACGCGTCTTGCGTAAGGGGTCAGTGAACAAAGTCGCTCGTCTCTACGAAGTTGTGTCCGAAGAAACGGCAGAAGAAAGTGTGTCTCGACGGCGCAAAAAATCACCGAAGAAATCCAGCTCTTATCCGGTTGTTCCCTTTACAAAAAATCAGCCTCAGCAATATGAGCTGGACGTGTCAGACCCCATAGAGCTGCGTGCAGCAGAGTCCGCGACTCCGTGGGATTCCCAGCCACCCGATGACTAGACCCAGGCATCAAGCCGTGTCAATGAGTTCAATATGCAAAGGAATTCAACAAAGGAATTCAACAAAGGAATTCAACAAAGGAGTTCAACAAAGGAGTTCAACAAAAGCCTTCTCTTGTCGTCTATCCACCGCTGACAGGTGGAATCAGAACCACTTCATCACCATCGCGAAGCAATACATCAGGCTCCACAAACTGCAAATTAATGCCAAGCCGGGTCAGGTTTCTCCACTTTTCTAGCTCAGGTCGATCCGCAATGAGGCGATCGCGCACGACTGATACTGAGGATTGTGTGGGCAGTTCCAGCTCAATCTCAGACACGCCAAACGCCTCTTGATAGGCCGCAAACAACTTGACAGTAACGCGCACAATTTCCTCCCTCATCACATTGCCCTTGAAATTTGAAACTTGAAGACGACAAACGCTTATTTAGATCTCTTATTTCAATCTCTCCGCTGGTCTTGTGTTGCCCTCATGCACTCATTGCTCCTGACGTTTTACCTGCCAGAAAACGACAGGTTGCAAACTAGATGAAACTTATGGTGATTCTGCTGTCTGCGTAGAAGTGGTTTGTTGAGCTTTTTTTTGCTTAGAGCCTGTCTGACTAGACATGGCCTTCTCTGCCGACGATGATGACCCACCATTAGTAGACGAACTAGGAGTCGGAGTTGACATTGGCGAATTCACCGTTGGCATTGGAATTTCTTCAATTTCGGGAAGCTTTTCGAGCGACAAGCGACCAGGGGTGATGCCACCGGATAAACGCCTCAATAGCTTTGGTCGTGGGTCATGAAGCAAGTAAATGATGCGATCGCCCGGCAGCCATTCTTCAGCAGCCTGAATGACTTGGAGCCGATTATTACGCTCTAGCAAAATTGGAATCAGTTCCCCTGCTCGGGATAGCGCCCGTAAATGAGCTTGCTGAAATAAAACGCCTGTCGCTCTTAAGGTTGTTTCGCCAAGCTTCACTGCACCATCTTGGATAAATTCGTTCCATTTTTTTAACGGAAGCTTTTCAGTAAATGCGGATTGAATTTTTGTGGGCGACGGTTTTGGTGTTTTACTTTCTGCTGGAGAGGCCTGTTCAGATTGCCCTTCATCCACTGCAACCTTCGTCTTGGATTCCACCGGTGCCACCGCTAACACTCGAGGTGGACTAAATTCTTCCGTTGCACGCTGAGCCAATACAACATTGACTTCTCCGTTGTTGGTCATGGCCAAAAACGTACCCGAGGTTCCGAGTCCAGCTTCTTCAAGAACATTCACATCTAGAGCACTGCTCGTAAATACTGGAATTCCCTCTTTCTTGGCATCGTCACACGCCTCTTGATTCGTATCAATCAAAACAACGGATTCGTCATTGTCTTGAAAGAGTCGCGCAATTAGACAGCTCAGCGGATTGCACCCAACAATAACGGCTCCTGTCGCTTGCATAGAGGTAATTTTGAGCCATTTAGCAACAAACCCTGCCGTTAGCCCCTGCAATGCAACTGTCGAGATAATCGTCAGGAAGACAAGCGCTTTAATCGCATCGCCACCACTAATCCCTCGCTCCGTCAAAAGGATGGCAAAAAGAGAGGCGACAGAGGCCGAAACAATCCCTTTCGGCGCAACCCAAGCAAGGAAGATTTTTTGTCGCCAATTTAGATCGCTATTCCAAGTACAAACCCAAACATTAATTGGGCGTACAACGAACATCAACACAGCAACTGTGAATAACGCCCCGCGTCCTAAGGCAAAAAGGCTAGCCAGTGATAAATCAGCTGACAGAAGAATAAAAAGTACTGAAACGGCTAAGATCGTTAGCTGACTTTTAAATCGGCGCAGTAATCGCTCTTCAGGAACCGATGCGGCTCGCAGCACAATGCCTGCGACAACCGTGGCCATCAGTCCTGACTCACTGCGAATCAGCTGAGCGACTTCAAATAATCCCCAAACCCCAGCCAAAACAACTAGATTTTTCAGTTCTTCTGATAAAAAATTGGCCCGTTTTAGGAAAAACCCCAATCCCCAACCGCCAATAGCACCAATGGCACCACCGATGCTCAACCGCAACACCAGCCCACTAATCACTGAGATTGGAGCCGTGTCCCCATTGAGAATGACATCTAAAACGACAACCGCCAGAATAGCGCCGACCGGATCAACAAGAACGCCTTCCCCTTCTAAGATGGTCGAAACCTGCCGATCAACATTGACTTGTTTCAGAAGAGGACCAATCACCGTTGGCCCCGTTACAACGACAAGCGACGCATACAGAAAAGCTAGGGGCCACGGGAACTCGCTCAGCCAGTGCGCTGCCATGCCTCCACCGACTAAGGTGATTAGCGTACCAATCGTGACTAAATTCTGTAAGCTTCCGGAAACTCGACCCAAATCTCGGAGTTCTAGGCTAAGCCCACCTTCAAACAAGATCAGAGCAACACACAGAGCAACTAAGACCTCTAGTCCAGTACCTAATACAGCTGGATGAAGTAAACCGAGCCCCTCTGGCCCAATAAGAATGCCGAAGAGGAGCAGAAATACGATGCTTGGCAACTTAAAATAGTCGCCCAACACTTGAGCACTAATGCCAGCAATGGTTGCTGCGACAATTTGAAGCGTGATTTCAAATGGAGTATCCATACAGCTTAATTGGACGCAATCACCATTCGCTCCATCTCTGGCCGTTTTATCAGTGCTTCAACCATCTTTAAAAAATGCCTAGGCTCAACAAAATAAATCTAAGGATACAGAATTCAGTGAACGCAATTGCCTGCTTCGATGAGCAAAAACAATCATTAGCTAACATGGCCTATCCTGCAACCAGTATTCTCTCCATTGAGAGTGCTTGGCCTATAAAGCATAACATCAACTGAAAAAGCTACCCATTATGGGATGTTCATAATGCGGCGATCGCCCACATGGCAAGGCATTCAGAAGAAAAACAATCCGTCTTGCGCAAGGCAAATTATGAAATTGGATTAGAAACTAGGCCGGGAAAAACTCAACGGGGTTATGGAGCGCTCCACATCCCAATAACCCCGCCTTAACATACAAGCCACAGAATTGAAATAGTATTCAAAGAAGAAATTTAGCTAACGGACTTGCTCGAAAATAAAGTACCAATAGAGGGACGGCGGGCTTAGCTCGCCGTCCCTCTATTGGGTATCTTTTTTATTTGCAGATCCCTAACCCTATCAATCGCGCTGAGACAAGACCGACCAGGACGACCGACGATATCAGCCAAATCGATAACCAAACCCACGCACCGTAATTAAATACTTCGGACGGCTAGGGTCAACTTCTAACTTTTCCCGAAGCCAACGAATATGAACGTCAACCGTTTTACTATCGCCCATAAAGTCAGGCCCCCATACTCGCTCAATTAGCTGCTCTCTGGCCCAAACGCGCCGAGGATGACTCATAAACAGCTCAAGCATCCGAAATTCTTTGGGAGACAAGTTAATCTCATTGCCTCTAACCAGAACACGACATTCTTGTGGATAGAGCAAGATGTCTTGGAACGTGAGTGTTGATTCCTGAGCTTGAGATTGAATAGTTTGGGAACGACGCAATAAGGCTCGACAACGCGCAATCAACTCACGCATGCCAAACGGCTTGGTTAAATAGTCATCGGCTCCGACTTCCAACCCAACCACACGGTCTGTCTCGCTTCCCTTCGCACTCAAAATTAGAATCGGAACCATATTCCCCTCATGCCGAATCAAGCGACACAAGTCGAGGCCATTCACTTGGGGAAGCATCAAGTCTAAAATAACGAGGTCAAACGCCTTATGAGCGTTAGATTTTGTTCCATGGGGTGAACGGCAGACAACATCTAAAGCACGACCACCATCCTCAGCAGCCACCACCTCATACCCTTCGTCTTCAAGGGCTAGCGTGACTGTCTCCCGAATGATCTCTTCGTCTTCAACAATTAGTACTCGACCCAACGTAATACTTGAAGATGGTCTGGAAGTTTCGTAAGCCAGCATATGGGATGGCACAGGTCCTACTGTTGTGACGTGAATTGATACAAATTTCAAATCTAATCTAAGTAGATAGGCATAAATAAACTCACCTTAAAAACCCGGGGAGTGCCCCTCCAGGGCGCTCTCCAGGTTTTTAGGTTTTCAGTTTAATAATGCCGAGTTACTTACGAAGATTCTATCAGAAGCCTGGGAAATGTAGCTTAGTCTTGCAGAAATTTCAGTTATCTGTGATAGGCAAGCAACAATTTTCGGGCACCCTCGACTAGAATCGTCCCCTACCGTTCTCTTTTTGAATTGGTCCCTTTTTTAACTGACGTTGTCCCTGAGACGATTACTAAGCGTATAATTTGGTCTGATAAGTGCCTGGACGTAATTAAAACCAAAACCCCAAATCCTGTACCGCCCGCTGCGCAGGCGGTACAGGATTTGGGAGAATACGTTTAATTATGGCCATCTACTTAACAACAACGAATTGAGTTACTTTCTTCGTATCCATCAACGATTAAACAAATCTTTACCGAGTGAATCTTTACCGAGTGAATGACTGGATTTGCTGCTTGTTGCTTGACAGCCATATCGAATTCCCCCTTCGATTCGGAAAGGATGTATTAAAGTGATGGATAAATCGCATTACTAAAAATTTCCTAGTTATTCCTTAAAACGTTGCTGCACGAGTTGAATTCTCTATGACAGAAGCACATCGACCTCCAGTTCCGCCACCGTCATCCAAAGCGCCGCCACCGCCGCCGCCTGGGCGTATGGGCTCTATCAATGCAATGTCATCAGGGAGCACCCAAAATACAACGCCGACGCGACCCAATCCTCAAGAGACTGTATTGAAGTCTGGCGCTTCATCCGCTTCGAAGCTAGGGGCATCAGCTCAGGTGAAGCCACCGCCGATGGCTCGTCCTCCTGAAGCTGGGAATGCGTCTCGTTCTGCAGCTCGTAATGCAGGACGCTACAAACGAACACCAGGCGCACCCTCCCTTGCTCAACTTGTCAAAGAAGCATTCGATAAAGGGTTCTCTGATATTCACGTAGGTGTTGGAGAAACTCCACGGTTTCGCGATCGCGGCGAAATTACCACAACGGAATATCCCCTCACAGATGAGAACACCTTTTTTAGTTGGATAGAAGAAGTTCTCCCCGACAAACATATCCAAGGATTTAAGGAAACCCTTGATTTTGATGGAGCCGCAGACTACGAGTTTGCCCGAGTCAGGATTAACTTGTTTGATTCATTGCTTGGGCCTGCAATGGTGATGCGAATTATTCCCAAGAAAATCTTGACCATGGAGCAGCTAAATCTGCCGAATGTGTTCAAGGATATCTGTCACTATCACAAGGGTTTAATTTTAATTACCGGCCCAACAGGTTCGGGTAAATCAACAACAATGGCCGCCATGATTGACTACATCAATCGGGAAATGGCAAAGAATATTGTTACCATCGAGGATCCCATTGAATTTGTCCATCAAAGCCGTAAATCGCTGATCAAACAACGGGAAGTTGGGCAACACACAATGAAGTTCGACAATGCGTTGAAAGCGTCATTACGTGAAGACCCGGATTTGATTCTTGTGGGTGAAATGCGGGATAAAGAAACGGTCAATACAGCGCTCAAAGCAGCCCAAACTGGACACTTGGTGATGGGAACCCTCCATACAAATAGTGCCGTTAAAACGATTGAACGTGTCTTGAACTTATTTGAGCCTGAGCAGCAGGCACCCATGCGAGTTTCTCTTGCAGAATCGTTAGTTTCAGTCATTGCTCAGGGGTTGTGCCGAACGACAGACGGTAAACGAGCTGCATTCCATGACATTCTCATCAATACCGATGCCATCAAGGACTATATTATGCGGGGTGACCTGGACGCAGTTCAGGAACTCATTCCTAAATGTACGTTCGATGGGATGTGTACGATGAACCAGTCTCTCTATAAGCTCTATGAAGCTGGGCGCATTACGGAAGAAACCGCTTTGGAAATGTCGCCGAAGCCCAATGAAATGGCCCAAGCGTTGAGAGGAAGAGTATAAGAGTGTCGTGACACGCAACCAGCGTTCGTTACCGGAATCGTTTAAAGGCATTGCTCTGTTCACGCCAGGTGGCGACTTGGTGTATTGTATTGACCCCGAAAAACGGGATCGATGGCATCTACAGCTCTGTTCTCAGTTTCAGGAAGCTCTGAATTTACCAGAGCCTCCTCATTTTTTAGCACCTTGTTATACAGCAACGATTGATCGGTGGGTAGATCCTCAAACCCAGCAGGTGAGAGTGTCTGCCGAAGCCAGCCCTCTCGTCCTGCGATATCATGCTCTGTTGAATGCAGTGTTTGATATAGAAGAGATAGAGTGGGCACCGTTAGATCTTCCTTTAGAAACCTGCAATCCTCTTTTTCTGAATAACTTTCAGCAGCAGTTTCCTCAGCTATGGGAAACTCATGACTTAATTCTTTCGCTAGAGGCAGCCCCATCGACGACATCCGTCACACGCAGCCTGATTGATGAGTTGATGTGGGCACATGCCCATCAGTTGCCTGAGGGACAGGGCTATGTGCTGAGGCTTTTTCTGTCAGGATATGGTGCTGGCAATGAGCAGACCCTCCAGCGCCTCCATCGTTTCCTTGAGACCTCTCTCAACCATCCGTACACCTTAAAAGTCATTGATGTATACAAAAATCCTGAGCTAGCAGAAGCTGACCACATCAGCGCTACTCCCACACTGGTCAAAGCTTGGCCTCCACCGGTAAAGAAGCTCGTTGGCGACTTTCAAGATGCCAGCGCTCTATTGGGGCTATTATTATCAGCAGATAAGTAATTGGACGTCATTAAAACCAAAATCCCAAACCCTGTGTCGCCCCCTGTGCGGGCGGCACAGGGTTTGAGCGGATACGTTTAATGAGGACTATCCACTTACTCGTTATTAAGAATCAATGGCTGATAACTTAAGCCGGGAAAAATTTAA
>JBCCWF010000259.1:0-9276 GCA_039194035.1 Cyanobacteria bacterium P01_E01_bin.6
GATTTGGAAGGATACGTTTATTATGGCTATGTATTTAGCAGCTTATAGAAGTTATAAGACTCATGATAAGGTCTTGCCCAAAAGCTGGCACTGATTCCATCTGATGAAAAGAATGGATGAAGCGCCTCCCGTACAACATTTTTAACGCCCTACCTTTTAGGTCGCGGTAAACTTGGAGCTGCAAGCGTTTTGAGCTATTACAGAACAAGTGTCTACGTCAGACTTGGCACCATAATTTAGCTCCACACATTAGCTCCACACATGAGATCACTATGCAGCTTTTAATTAGTAATGATGACGGTGTGTTTGCCCAGGGTATTCGCATTTTGGCAAACACGCTCGCTAACGCAGGGCACAATGTTACTGTCGTATGTCCCGATCGAGAACGCTCAGCGACTGGCCACGGATTGACTCTACACAAACCTATCCGGGCCGAAGAAATTGAAAAAATCTTTCATCCATCCATTCACGCGTGGACATGTTCCGGAACCCCATCTGACTGCGTCAAACTTGCCCTGGGAGCACTATTGAACCACCCACCGGACTATGTTTTATCTGGAATTAATCATGGCCCCAACCTAGGAACCGATATCTTATATTCCGGCACAGTTTCTGCCGCAATGGAAGGCCTAATGGAGGGGATTCCAAGCATCGCGTTTAGCCTAGCAAGCTTTTCTTCTCAGCACTTTCAGCCTGCTGCCAACTTTGCAAAAAGCCTTTTACAAGACTTTTCGCAAAACCCTCTAACACAACCAACACTGCTAAACGTTAATGTCCCAGCGGTCGAAGAACAAGCAATCGCTGGTATCGCATGGACGCGTCAAGGTATTCGTCGATACGTAGATTTATTTGAAAAACGCATTGATCCTCGAGGAAAAACATATTATTGGCTTGCGGGGGAAGTATTAGAAGATATTGAAGATAACGTTGCTGACATTCCTGGCTTTGCATCACTTGAGCTACGTCAAGAGTACCTGCAGTCGATCAAGACTGACGTTCAAGCCATTCGTCAGAACTACATCACGATTACGCCATTGCAATATAATTTAACGTGCGCATCAAAATTAATGGATCTTAGCAAGCGAACATTGTCACTAGATGAGGTGTCCGGATAGTCAACGTAGAAGCCTTACACCGTAAATAGTATGAGTTCCTTCAAACGGTCTGGTATTTTAAGGCGGGATTCTGGGCAGAGCCCCAGAATCCTATTAAATTCTTCTCGGCTTAAGTGATGAGCCTTCAAACGGATTCGATGCGCTACTGCCAAATCCTTCATTACAGCCAGATATCGAATGGATATTTCTGTGTAAGAATAAAGCGTTTCTATAAAAAACTTCTTTAATCACGTGTCAGTAGCGATCATTTATGCGCACATGTCTGCATATCGGCTGAACTTGAATTCTTTGGTTAGGATAGTGTGGATACAAAACTTGCCCTAGTATCGTTGAATAGTAGATTATGCAAGATTTATCCATAAATCATTGTCCTGACCTTTAATCCAAGCTTAAGCATTGTCCTGAAAAGGCTGTGAGCTGATAGAAGACTTAATGACTGTCTCAGCTTTATTGCAAGATCCTTGCCATGGTTTTCTTGAGGCAAAGAGGTACAGGCTTCTTGTAAGCTCATTGTTAAATACATTGGACTAAGCTTTTTAGGATATATTGGGCACTCTGTTATGAGAGTGTTTCTATTGATATTAAAGCGTCACTAGAAAGATTGAGAGAATGACAAAAAAATCACGAGCTGCCAGTAAATGGAGTAAGTGTGAGGTTAATCCGTCTTTTTTGGGTTAACTAGGATTACAGTTGTAGGGTGCTTCTAATTTGACTTGCGGCATTGTTTTCCAACGCTAGGATGGGTTTAACCATCTTTGCTTCAACATCCCACCAGGGGTATTCTTGCTAAAGCTTTTGTGAGACTCAGTAACCTTTGCTGAAACCACTCATGTCTGATTCAACTGATCAGTTTATTATTCGTTTTTGGGGCGTTCGAGGAAGTATCGCATGCCCAGGGGAAAAAACCGTACGTTACGGTGGAAATACATCGTGCGTTGAAATGATGGTTGCTGGACACCGCCTAATCTTTGATGGTGGAACGGGGCTGCGCGTACTCGGCCAATCGATCCTCAAGGATATGCCTGTTACGGCCAAAATGTTTTTTACCCATTCTCACTGGGATCACATCCAGGGATTCCCGTTTTTTGTACCTGCTTTTGTCCCAGGTAACAAGTTTGATATTTATGGAGCGATCGCCCCAAACGGGTCAACGATCGAACAGCGATTGAACGATCAGATGCTCCATCCTAATTTCCCCGTTCCCCTACAAATCATGGGAGCAGAACTCAATTTTTGCGATATTGAAGTTGGCGAAACGGTCGTCGTCGGAGATGGTGTTTATGTCGAAAATGCACTGCTGAATCACCCGGGAGAGGCTGTCGGCTACCGCATCTGCTGGAAAAATTATGCCGTTGCATACATTACAGACACTGAACACTTTCCTGATCGACTAGATGAGAATGTTATTCAGCTATCGCGTAATGCTGATGTGATGATTTATGACGCGACCTATACCGATGAAGAATATTACTCCGAGAAAACCAGTAAAGTCGGCTGGGGCCATTCAACGTGGCAGGAGGCCGTGAAAATCGCAACAGCGGCAGGCGTAAAGAAGTTGGTCATTTTTCATCATGATCCCCTCCATGCCGATGACTTTATGGACAACATAAAAGATCAAACGGCACAGAAATTTTCCAATAGTGTTGTTGCGTGGGAAGGGCTAGAAATTGATCTGTTGACACAACCATCCATAACGATGAGCGGGTTAGCTTAATCGCACGGTATAAAAATCAATCCTAGTACTCGTTGATTTTCAGTTTGTGTCAGAATATGAAGCGTGAATATTATTACGTCTCTAGACACAATTGAAGCACCAACTGTAATCGCCCTGGGCAACTTTGATGGTATCCACCGAGGGCATCGACGTGTTATAGATCCGGTGCTGGCTTCCCGTAAGGGTATCCCTACTGTTGTTTCATTTCATCCCCACCCACGAGAGTGGTTTAGTGGTCAACGTCGAACATTGTTGACTCCCCTTGATGAAAAGTCCGAGTATTTGGCAGCGATTGGAGTTCAGCAACTCGTGATGTTGAGCTTCAATAAAAAACTGGCTAGTCTTTCTCCAAAAGATTTTGTTGAGCATGTCCTCATTCAGCAGCTAAACGCTCAATGGATTAGTGTTGGGCAGAATTTTAAGTTTGGCTATCAGCGATCGGGAAACACGAATGATTTAAAGGCGATCGCCGCATCTCACCACGTTCATGTCAACATTGCCGAACTACAGCGTTGTGGAGACGAACGTATCAGTAGTTCTGGCATTCGTGAAGCATTGAGTCAGGGCGATGTAGAACGGGCAAATCAACTACTTGGCCGCCCTTATCAATTGCGCGGAACCGTGAGTTATGGTCAGCAGTTAGGCAGAACTCTTGGGTTTCCCACGGCGAACCTCAACATCCAAGAGCATAAATTTTGTCCTCGCCACGGCGTCTATTATGTTTCCGTAGGGTGTAGCGATGAATCTACGATAAGTCAGCCTATTCCAGGCGTCATGAACATTGGCACTCGTCCAACAGTTGATGGAACCCAGACAACAATCGAAGTACATTTGTTGGATTGGAAGGGTGATATCTACGACCAAACATTGCAGGTTCAACTCAAGAGATTTCTGCGGCCAGAACAGAAATTTGAGTCTCTATCGGCTCTGAAAGAGCAAATTACAGCCGACTGTAATGTTGTGCGATCGCTGATTCATTCCAGTTCCGTGATATAGCCAATCCTGTCTGAATACAACCTGCAACCTTATTTTTTGTCATCGATTATGCATGATCGCCACTCTTAGCCAATGTGCTTGGGCTGCTTAATGCTTTGACAAGAAGGAGTTGTTTGGGTTGTCCAAATAGCAATGTTGTTAAACTCGATTCTGACTGCTTGATTTGATAGCCTAGCTTTTGATAAAGCGATCGAGCACCTCTATTGTTCTCTAGCACATGTAGATAGGTCTCTTGAAAACCCCAACGCTGAGCAACCATCTCGCATCCTTCAAGCAGGTGTTGCGCAACCCCTTGACGGCGATGGTTAGGATGTGTTGCCAAATTCGATACATAGACATACTGAGAATTCAGAAAAGATAGCGGTCGCCGCTTAACCGATACTTCTACAGTGCCGACAATGGTCGTTTTCTGTTGCTTATGAGAACGATTAGCCACTAACTTGTGTGACTCGTTGTGTGAGAACGGATCACGCATCGTAAATGGTGACAGCACATTATCATCAGAAGAATTATACTCAGAACTGCCGATGCAAGGAGCCTCAACAGCATCTATATGCCGAAGAGCAACAATGCACGTGTAGGGAGCAGTACTGAATTGAATACGATGTCGGAGGTCTTCGTAAATTCCAAACCGAAGAATAGGCTGCAGTATCTCTATCCATCGATCGTCAGAATGGAAGCTAATAGTGAGCAGTTCCGCAAGATCCTTGACGTCCTGTAGGGAAGCTGATCGGAGCAAAAACGATGGGGTCTGGAGAATTATTTCAGGCTCAGTACTCTGGATAGCGCTCCAGAGCTTGAATAATTTCAAATCAGTTAACATGATGTTTTTAGATTTGCCACTTACAACCTCACACCTCATCTATCCTGTAAATTGTTCTTGCGATGAAGACCCACCTCTTCTAGTAAAAGCTAAAACAGTGTCATTAGACCATCTCGAATGCTGCATATCATCAGTCGTATTGCATGATCCTCATCAACCCTATGTTAATAGGCTCCCCACTACAATCTGTAAATGCTTGTAGCCCTAATCCCATCACAACTAGGGCATGGGCATGATTATTACGTCACTTCACGCCTCAAAAATCATGGTCATGCAAAATTGGCGATCGCTAGATGACTCGTCAAACCATTCACACTCTGCTAGGACTCATCGTCCTTTTGAGCTTGTTGCCATAGAGTTATGTCATTCACAAAAGCGGGCATCCTAATGTTAGATAATGCGTCTAGATGGATGAATTCCATCTAGACGCGACAATACCCCAGTCACTCGACTTTGAATGAAGGGTCGAAAACAGAAGGGTGAATTTCCATAGACCAATCCGACACAAATGATGCATTGTTTATTCATGTGAATGATTTATCAAGGCAAATGTGAGAACCATAAGGAAATCACCCCCCCCACTGACTAGGTAACCGTTGAGTCAGGGAGCCCAGAAGCAGGGAATATTAAATCAGGGTACATCGTGGTGTTAAAACGCATCATTTTTAAGTGGTGCACGGTTATTTATGTATGGGTGTGGCATGAAGCCAAGCATGAATATTACTGGACAGATCAGTATTGTGAGTCCAGTCATCGAGCGATCGCAGCGGCTCGAAGCATTGTCAGGGCGTGTATCCGTTCATCACATGTCTCTTTACCGGGAGAGGTATCAATGACATCTCCGTCCGGTCGAAAACAGCTAACATCAAAAGCAAAATTGCTGGTTGTTGACGACGAGCCTGACAATCTGGATTTGCTATACCGAACCTTTCATCGAGACTTTCGAGTACTGCGGGCAGAGAGTGGCCCGCAAGCCTTAGATATTCTTGATCGAGAGGGAGAGGTTGCTGTCATTATTTCTGACCAGCGCATGCCCTACATGAGCGGGACAGAGTTTTTAGGATTAACAGCCACTCGATACCCCGACATCATCCGCATCATCCTCACCGGCTACACAGATGTGGATGATCTCGTAGAAGCTATTAACGCAGGAAAAGTATTTAAGTACGTCACAAAACCCTGGGACGACGACGAATTGAAGACAGTCGTTCATCAGGCCGTTGATACGCATTGCGTCCTTAAAGCACGCACTCAGGAGCTCCGACGCACCCTCCATCGAGAGACATTGCTCAATGCAGTCTCCAGTGCGATTCGTGGAGCATTGAGTTCCCAGGAAATTCTTCAGACTGTCGTTGAAACAGTGGGACACATATTCCACACTGATTGCTCTGTATTGCGCCCCTTTCAAGGAAATCAAGTTAGCGACGATTGGTACCTATATACCTCACCCTCCTTAGAGGCAACAGACGCCAGGTCAGAGGAAGACCCAACAACAACACTAATCAATGCGTTGCCATCCCAGTTGGCTGACATGCTATGGGATATCCGTGAGGTTCAGGTTATCCAAACAGCAGAAAATCACGTCCCACCATTAGACGACCCAACATCGCCTCGTCATATTTATCAGACGTCGAGCCAAAAGCTAGGTATTCGCTCTAGCCTGCTCGTTCCCATGATGTATCAGCAAGAGCTTTTGGCGATTCTTGCTCTCCATCACATTCAGACTGCTTATGATTGGGCTGAGGATGATATCAAACTCATCACCTTAGTGGCAGATCAAGTCGCTCTTGCATTGTCTCAAGCCCGCACATATGAACAAGTTCGGGCTTTGGCAAAGCGAGAAACATTGGTGAATATGATCACCACGGCTATTCGCTCTACGCTGAATCCACAAGATATTTTTGCCGCTATTACTCAGCAGTTGGGACAGGCATTACATGTGGATGGCTGTGCGTTATCTCTATGGACTCAAGACGACGCGTTTGTTCATTGTGTTGGACTGTATGATGCGACAGCCAATCAAACCTCGAGTAATAATATGAAGGGTTGGGCCACAGTAGGAGAAACGTGGACGAGTCCATTAATCAATCACGACAATCAAACCCCTCAGCGACAAACCAGTGACACTGTTAATGAGCAGCAACAGCCAGAATCATTCGCGCCTATTGAAGGGAATCCTGTTCTCAAACAGTTAATCACAACCCAAGAACCTGTCGTCGTTGACGATTTGAGTCAACATCCGGAACTCAATCAATTAGACGTGCCGTTGCGATCGCCTCCAGCACGAGCATTATTGGTCGTACCATTACTGTCTGATGGCCAGATTATTGGCAGTATCTCGCTGCGGCAAATCAAGGAAGCAAGAGTTTGGCAGCAAGAAGAAATTGGCTTGGCACAAGCTGTTGCGTCTCAGGCTGCGATCGCCGTCCAGCAATCACAACTGTTTCAAACAACACGACAACAAGCAGAAAAGCTGATCGAACTTGATCGCCAAAAAACAGAGTTCTTCCAAAATATTTCCCACGAGTTTCGAACACCGCTAACCTTAAACATCGGGCCCCTTGAATCAGTGGTGTCACAAGGGGAGAGTCTATCCTACGACCAGTCTGTCATCGCCCTGCGCAATTCTCGTCGGCTACTGCGCCTTGTTAATCAGCTTCTGGATTTACAACGACTGGATGCTGGACGAATGCAGTCCATGTTTTCTCCTTGTAATCTACAAGCCTTTGTTCAGCATATTGTCGAGACATTTCGACCCTATTGTGAAAAGCGACAAGTTCACCTCGACACCTATTTTCAAGACTGTCCAACCGTTTATCTAGATGTCGAAAAATTTGACAAGGTCATTTATAACCTCTTGTCGAACGCCATGAAATTCACCTCTGCAGAGGGGTATATTCGTGTATCTGTTCGTCCTGATGGCGATCGCTGCATCTTTCAAGTACAAGACACAGGTATTGGAATCCGCGAGGATCAAATTCCATATTTATTTGAGCGTTTTCGTCAAGCCGATGGTTCAACCAACCGAAGCTACGAAGGCAGTGGCCTTGGGCTAGCTCTTGTCAAAGAACTGGTTGAGATGCACGGAGGTGAGATTCGTGTTGACTCTGTCTATGGAGAAGGCACGACGTTTACCATTACCCTCATACAAGAGGCTCATCATTTACCTGCTGAACAAGTTTCTGATGTTCCTGTCGAGTTTGACAGCGACCGATCGATGGTCGAGTTGGCTGACGTTTATACAGAAAACAATGACACGTTCGAGTATGCAACAGACGTCATACCCTTCCCTGCTGCAGAGCTAAATGCTGCCAAAGACGGTTTTTCAGCAGACACAGATGGTGACGACGAGCATTCACATATCCTTGTTGTGGATGATAATCCCGACCTCCGTCGATATGTTACCGATGTTCTCGAAAAGACAGGCTATCAGGTTTCAACCGCACGCCATGGAGAAGAGGGACTACGGTATGCCCAACAATATCGGCCAGATTTGATCTTGACGGATCTCATGATGCCTCGCATGTCCGGATTAGAGCTGATTCAAGCCATTCGTCATGACAATGACCTCAAAGGAACTCCAATTGTGCTGCTGACCGCGAAAGCAAACGAGGAAACACGTATCGAAGGGGTCGAACAAGGTGCAGATGCTTATCTATCAAAACCATTTAATCATCGGGAACTCTTGGCAGAGGTGCGCAACTTACTAGCTCTGAAAGCCAGTGAACGACGTGTTGCCAAGCTCAATACATATTTGACAGAAACTGTCCTACAGCGCTTTCTACCTCAGTCTCTCGTTGAAAAAGCAGCCAATGGAGAGTTATCCCTCGATTTACGGCCAGAACCGCGCCTCGTCACCATCTTGTTCTGCGATATTGTTGGGTTTACCCAGTTATCGAACACACTCCGCTCTCGTCGAGTCGCTGAACTGTTGAATGAATATTTAACAGAAATGACCCATGCAATTTTTAATAATGGTGGCACGATTGACAAGTTCATGGGCGATGCAATTCTCGCAATTTTTGGAGCTCCAGAAGAGATTTCGCCAAATGAACAGGTTCATCGGGCGATCGCATCCGCTCAACAAATGCATAAGGCCCTCAAAACACTCAACAATCATTGGAAGGATAATGGCATTCCTGAAGTTCAATTTCGTTGCGGTATTCACCAAGGAACAGCAGTGGTCGGCATGTTTGGGAGCATTGAGCGATCAGACTACACGGCCATTGGTCCTAGTGTAAACATTGCCGCGCGCATCCAAGAAGCGGCAGACCCTGGCAGTATTCTTGTTTCTGCCGCCGTTGCAGACTATTTAGATGACACAGCTATCCAGAAATATAGTCCTTTAAAATTAAAAGGGGTTGATGAAACCGTCTTAACTTTTGCTATCAATGCAGAACCGGCCAAAGAGATAAATACCGATTAGGGCAGACGACCATTTGGGCTGTTGCATATCCGTAACACTAGAGTGTAAGTTTCACTGAATCTTTAGACCTCTTGCATAATTGGTTGCACGATATGGTATTGACCCTGATATACCCTCCTATCACAACCATATCTAATGAACTACGAAGCAGCCCAAACCCTTAATAGAAAAAACTTTAAGCGATTCACAGGTGTTCATCAAC
>JBCCWF010000260.1:0-9264 GCA_039194035.1 Cyanobacteria bacterium P01_E01_bin.6
CTGGCTCACATGATAGTCATCCCATGCTTTGATCATGAGCTTGAAGGTCTGTTGATGAACACCTGTGAATCGCTTAAAGTTTTTTCTATTAAGGGTTTGGGCTGCTTCGTAGTTCATTAATATGGTTGTGATAGGAGGGTATATCAGGGTCAATACCATATCGTGCAACCAATTATGCAAGAGGTCTATGCTTGACTACCCGCTTTTTATTTACCGTGTGTCATTACTACAACTACGAACATTGAATTAGGAGACAAAAATTAATGACCACTCAAATGCACGACGCGATCTTGCGTGAGAACGAGGCAGAGCAGAAGTGGCTTAGCGCCGCGCTTGTGCCTAGTATCAGTGACTTGCTGACGACTATCTCGGTCAACAAGCTGGCAGGAAACTGGAGAAGTTACCGGAAAAAGCAAAACACAGACAAACTGTCAGGCTTGTGGGCACTAGATACTATCTCGCTAGATTTCTTGGGGTACTGGTCTTGCAAGGACAAAGAAATCAAGGCAAGGAGCAGCGATCCCTCGGTTTTTCAAGATGTTCGCGTCTACGTAGCTGGAAAAATCTGGGATCAGAAGCTTGCCGACGATTTCTTTATCAATGCAAATGTTCGCACTCAAGTTTTCGCTCACAGATTCGTATTCAGAAAACTTAGACAGCAAATCCATGAGGCAATCTCAAGAGCTGTCAAAACATATGAAATTGAGTCTTCGTCAGACCAACTCCAGCGACTGACTGACAGGTTAGACGCAACTATTAAGGGTGCTTTCCTCGACGTGATTCATCAGATGAATGACACGTTGAATCTTAATGGAGTGATTGGGCAAATCTCGCCTCCTAAAGAACTTCAGAGCGATTCAGAAAACGATAAAGCAGCCTAACGGAGAAATTTCAATGAGTCAGATGGAAATTTTCGATTACACCCAATTAGACACAAAAACAGCATCCGACATCAAAGGTGCAAGTGAGCGGATTAACCTCAGGCTGCGTAAAACCGCAGAAGATATTGTCGCTATTGGGCAAGACCTGATATCGGTCAAAGAGCGACTTGGACATGGCAACTTTCTTGAATGGATCACTGCCGAATTCAATATGAGCCAGTCAACGGCATCAAGGTTCATGACTGTAGCAGAGGCTTTTGAGGGCAAATTACCCACGGTGGGTAATTTAACTCCGACAGTTCTTTATGAACTCGCAGCTCCGTCCACTCCTGAACCTGTCCGTCAGCAGATGCTTGAAAAAGCTGAAAGCGGCGAAAAAGTTTCAGTTAAAGAAGTTCAGGAGTGGAGGCAGAAAACCAAAGAGCTAGAGAAACGTGAAAAGGAAGCTCGGCAGCGCCTTGACGAATCGAATAAACAGGTGAAGTCATCTGAAACACGGCTGAGAGAGCTTGCAAATCAACTCTCTAAACTAAAAGTTGAGAACGATCGCCTTGCCAGCCAAGAGCCTGAGATTGTTGAGCAGATCATTGAGAAAATTCCTGAAGAATATTTGTCCCTCGAAGAAGCGATCGCTACCCAGCAAACGAAACTTGATGAGCTAAGAAAAGAGGCGGATAAGGAGGCTAAGCGTCTTAAGCAGCGCAAGACTGCTCACGAGAATCGATTAAAAGATATTAGTCAAGAGATCGCTGACAAAGATCCAGTTGTTGAAAGTGTTCGTACAGCGAGATTTTTCGCTCAACAGTACAAGGAGTTGACCAACAAATACATTCAACAGTTAATTGCAATTGGCTTTGAGGCATGGATAGAAGGCGATCATGCAGCTCCATCGGATGCGGCTCAAGAGATCGACGAAACATGCAAGTGGCTGCTTGGACGAACCGATAAGTATCTGCTTCAAATATCAGATAAGCAGGGAACTGACCACACATCTCAGCCAGCGATTGATGTAATCACCGTTGAGGCCATGGCGGATTAATGACTACAGAGATTGATTGCATTATTGAGCAAATTGAGAATGAGATTCGAGTAGACATACATGGCAAAGGCACGATGTCAGTTCGTGGTGTTGCGCGGTTGATATCGGTAGAGCATTCTTCTTTGATAAGGGCTTTTGAAGGTGGTGCACAAAAGCCTTCTAAATTGGCTGTATTTCTTTTGGGACAAGGGTTTGAGTGTGGTGCACAGCTTGATTTCTGGGATGCCTTAGTTGAGATTCAGATCAAACCTCCCTAGGGATTGAAGGACTCAAGAAGCAGTCAGGAAATACGCCTTTGCCGAATCGGACTCTCCACCACTGCGACACCACTCAAGGAAATCGCCATAGCCAATAACAAGATGTTTGTGGAATACGCCAGGAAGTCGTGAGTCATCTCGAAGTTCTGCCCATTCGCAACGGCTAGTTAGCTCCAATAGGCGCTCTTTGGTGATCGCTTCAGTGCCACCATCTACTCCAACATGAATGGTGCGACTGCCGATATCGTCTAACCACCGCCCCACTTCTTTCAGTTGAGATGTAACGAGCATCCTAGTCCTCCCGGTATTCTTCCCAGCATTGCAGTGCTTTTTCTTTTTCAGACAACCCTAGATAATCAAGCCATATCTGATCAGTCTCGCAAATGTACCTCAGATCCTTCTCTGATGGGCATTCCCCTAACTTAAGGAGCGCTTCGGCACGCCTAAATTCATCCGGGAACCCTGGTAAAGCCATCTATCAGGCTGATAAACCTTATAAAAGTTTCTGCTCACTCATCGTAATAGACAAATAATCAAACCAACAATATGCAAATTCCCAATGTCGCAGGAAACCTTGAGATAACCCACTGGCTTTATCCATGCTGACCCTCACATCCCCTGACCTCCCATCCGTTACGACTACCTCATCTGCTGGGGCCCCGATCGCCAACATCTCAGGCACATTCACTGCTGGTTTGTTAGGGCAGATCACATTCAGTAGCGGCATGGAGACAGAATCGACAGAGGCGATCGCCCTTCCTGCGCCCACAGACGGCATCATCACCGTCACACCTCCATCAACGGTCAATAACATCGCATCGGTAATCATTGATGACGTGGTGTACGTCCCAACGAAAGACGAAGAAGGTACCCCCTCAACTGGCGAATTCCACTACTCTCCATCGACCAATACATTGGATGTAAACGTGGGAACGGCAACACCCACAACAGAAACATCCGCACAATACAAAGCATTCTCAGCGGCTTACTCAGTCACGAACGACAGATGGACGGGTGAGATACCAGCATTTTTGAATGAGTGGAATATCTCAGGGACTATCAGTCTAAGCCGAAGTTTTGAAGGATCGCCATCCGGCTCTCTGGAATTCACGACAGCATCCAGCAACGAGCAATCAGTCCGTACCTCGCTCAGAAACGGCAAGAAGGTGGTTTTGTTTGGCCGTGGCTATGCCGTGTCTGATCTGCAATTCAGCAACGATAGTCAAGGCCAGATCAATGTCTCTGTCAATTTGCAGGGTGCCCATGACATAGCCCTAGACAATAATGTGCTGCTCAGATCCAGTAGCTCAACCACATCGGTAAGTCTAAGCACCCTAGCCCAACGAGCGGGCACTGCCTATCGTGGGCCAGCTATCAACGTGCCCATTGATAGAGAAGCATCACTTAAGGCTACGACGACGCTTGGGGCTGAACTAGCCCGTGCCCGTGCTTATCAAGGATTCGCTTTTTATTCAAACCCTGATCAAGTCGAAATCAGGCAATGGGGAGCAACTAAGCTACACACAATTTCTGATGCTGACATCCTCTCAGGTGGAGAATCGCCATTGACAAAGGCGTATTCAGGACAAGGCAACGAGTACAAAACCTTTCAACTCAGTGATGAATATCTGAACCGTGAGCTACTGCTAGACCTCACAGACACGGCTGAGGATGGTGAAGGAAACGGGCGGAAAAATACGATTCGGACTATCGTCACGGGCGATCGCATCATCACCGCCGCATCGCTTCAACTTGACTTGAGAGAACCTAATAATTCGTTCGATCTGGGCGGGCAGGTTCTTACAAGAACCACAACCCAGTACCGCAACGAGATTGAAACATGGGTTGAGACTGAAGAGTTTGGCTATGCCTATGCAGCATCCCAGGTGTACGACATCTCTGTTCAGGTAGATACTGATCCGAACAATTCATTTGCAAATAGCTACACTGCCATTCCCATATTCAATAGCGTCAATGCGACAGGTCGATTCATGCGGGTGAGGACAAAACTTACTCGGACCTTCTTCGACGGTGACAACTACTTAATCAAAAGAACAATTCGCGTTCGTGAGTTAAAGCGGTATCAATCGGAGACGAATGCTAAGGAAACTTTGGGTATCAAAGCAGCGATCGCCACTGGGCAATCAACGGCGGATACAGCTAGCTTACTGACTGCCTACGAAGAATTTTTCTGGACGGAGCGCATTGATACAGAGGAGTGGACACTCAAACAATATGCTGCGCAATACCCAGACTTTGATCCGACTCAGTTTGACTACAAGCCAAAATTTGAACTGCAACGTAGACGCCGTGATCGAATATTTGAGACAAAACCAGTAGCTGAATTAGCAACATTCTCAGAAGATCCCAAAAACCCCAGTGATTTGCTCGTATTTATTGATGCTCCACCATTGGTAACAGGTAGCGATTTCAGGGATGAAGCAGAAACAACCATCATCTCACCATCCTCAGACATCACTCGCTCAGCCTATAGGCCAGAAAAGGATGCATTCAAAGTCACTGAACGCACAAACAACATTGATGGCGCTGGGCTGCAACAATCACTGGCGATCGCCACATCTGAAGACAGGTTGGGCCGACCATCAGAACATACCCGCATGGCTGAATACGAGGAAGATGGGGAAGTATCGGGCAATGCACCAGACGAGAGCAATGTCACGTTGCTGATGCGGACACCCAATACGGGATTAACAGACGACGATCCGATTGAGGGAACCATTTCGTTTCCTGGTAGGGATACGGTTACACGGGCGATCGCGGCTGCTGAGACAGACATATCTATCTTGAATACTCAGGGCGTTGAGGTCATGTCAACATTGCTGCATCCATCTCGACGTTATGACGAGGGTGATCTGATTTCGTGGAATGGCGGCATCTATGTGGTGCTGAGCATTGCCGAAGAATTCAACGTAGAGACGGCTGGCGTGATGTCTGTCAGCCCGTGGAGCGTGACGCTGGGACGATTCATGCAACCAACCATTACCGTTTCGGAGATTCCCAATGCCTAAAACACTTGCTCAGTTACTCACAGAGATCCAACAAAACACTCCAACCGTTACGAGTCGGGGGATAGGGCAACTGCTGATTAAGCAAAACGGACGTGAGCAACGGATACAAATTCCATCGTCAACGAACGGGTCTAGCATTCAGCGCTTTAAGTAGGAATCTTGATCGTGATCACTCTTCATGACTGGTCAAGTAGATGCACGCATGCCCTCGCTTCTTGAGGGCTTTCCTGTAGATGGAGTTACTCAATGAGAATTCGCACAACAACGAATACGCTGGGCAAAATGAGGCCAGTCCAAGCTAATACCCTAGAACCATCTGAAGTGATTGATCTCGATGAAGGTGAAGAGTTTGAGGTCACTTCTGAGCAAGATAATCACTTTGTCGTGAAGCTGTGCATTTTCAAAGGCCATGCGACCGAAATTGAGGCGGATACAACAGCACTGCATCGAAAGATTAACGATGCAGGAAAAGACCTAGTCAAACGATTTGAAGGCTTGCGATTGAAATCTTATCTGTGTCCTGCAAACGTGTGGACTGTTGGGTATGGCTCAACCGATGGAATCACAAAGGGAATGCGGATTACCGAGAGTGAGGCGGATAGCATCCTAGACAAAGACTTGATTCGTTTTGAGAAGGCTGTCACAGAACTGGTCAAAGTTGAACTCAGCGGCAACGAATTTGCAGCACTGGTAAGTCTCGCCTTCAATATCGGCATTGGAGCATTCAAGCGCTCAACGTTGCTCAAGCTTCTGAATAAAAATAAACGAGCGATCGCCGCCGAAGAGTTTGATCGCTGGGTTTGGGGAGGGGGCAAAATCTTGCCTGGATTAGTAGAGAGAAGAGCTGCTGAAAAAGCTCTGTTCTTATCTTGACTCCATGCGACTTATGATCTCAAGCTCAGCCTAGGAATCATTAAAGCGATCGCCCTGCAATATCGCCGCAATGACAACCACAACCTACGCACCACTGAGGCAGAAAACCAGCGACGTATCTTTTGCCGTATCCGGTGGTAATTTGTCGTCGGGCAGTGGTTATTTTTGGGTGTCTGCCCGCAATCGAGCTGGGTTCAATCAACTCAGTAATGGTGCATCCTCACCGGGCACGGCAGGTGTCAATGTATCCTGGAGCGCCAATCAACAGGTACGAGTCACCATCAATTCAGGTGCCGTATCCGCTGCCGAAGTCTATGGCCTCAAAGAATTTGTTGTCAGCTTCAACACCACAGACGATCACACAACGGCTCGAAGAATCGCCTCAATTCGATATCGGGATGCAGTGACAGTATCAAGTGTGAGCTATCCAGGGGAAGGAGCCGCGCGATCGCTGCCACTGACCATCAACTTAAGCCGTGACGAGCACCTTGTCTTTGGCTCAAGTCAAATTGTTGCCAATCAAGCAGCCCTACCGAGTGGATCTGACGAAATTCACGGAATGGTTCGTTATTCTACGGCTGACACGACTTACTATCGGTTAGATACAGAAGCGGTCAGCGGCGTTGTTGCGGCGTCGTCGGGCTATTGGGTTGCCCACGCAGAGGGATTCACTCAATACGTTGATGACACCACTCAGGATGTGATTGCAGGCACTCAACCGGGCGGGAGCGATCGCGCAATCCAGAATCTCAATGTTGATTACATCATCAATCCACCGCCGTATACACCAGACGGATCTGAGCAATTGTATGCACCATATTTCACTGTCAACAATGGGCTGACCGCAGATAGTGGAAGCAATGTCGTTCGAGGTTCAAGGATTGCGGTTCGCATTTCTCAATCAGGTGTCGATAGATCTGAGTTATTCTCATCCAGCGCCGTCGGCACACTATTGGGCGAATGTACTCGCAGCACTGGGGCACTGAACACCAGCGTGACAGGATCTGGCAGTGACATCGTACTAGGCGACGATGAGCTGAGTTCAGGATTGACCGGGCTTGTTGTCCCTCAAGATTTGATTCGGGGAAATTGCCTGATCTATCAGGTGAGAATGCAGATCGATGCATCTAAGTTCGGTGGACGCATCAAAGACAATGATCAACTGCAGGTGCTGCTCTTCAATGAAGGTCGACTTGGGTATCCCACGAGAGCAACCGTCGGTCGCGGGAACCTCATCTCAAAAACTCCTGATGGTCGTTGTCGGATTGTTCCCGGTGCAACGACGGGAGCAAAAAGACTCTCAGGTGCTGGTCAAACCGTCGATGATACCGTTGGGATTGCCTACGTCTTTCCACCAACTGGCGAGGCAAACATTGCGGGGCTTGCCGTAGACACAGCAGATCAAATCATCGCTCTATCGGGTAAGTTGGCTGGCGATGTTTTTGTCAGGGCATCAGCGAGTGCAGTGCTCAGTTTTGAAAAGATCAGAGCGAAAGTTGGAACAACACCAGGCACCTATACAGCGAGCGATAGCACTGAGGCGATCGCCATTTCGGGATCAGGTCAATCTCTCAGCATTGTGGTGGAATATCCATGCGATGCTGACGGCGTGGGCACAATTAGATCTGATTATCCTGACATCATTGCGGGTAATTCGACAGGTGATTTTACCGTCACGCACCTAAAAGCTTACGTAAACAAAGATTCTGCGGGATGGCTAGAACTCCCTGGCACAATTACCGTCACGCCCAACACATCTCAGACATTTAGCATCACTGATATCAGCGGAGCCTCATCGGTATCGCTGCCAGATTCATCAAGCACCCCTAGTTTCGGGTTGTGGGATTACGAAAGTATCAGCGGATCTGCTGTTTCAAGCGCTTCAAATCTTGAGTCTGGCAGCTATGAGGTGAGAGTGGGCTATCACGCTCCATCTCCGAATAGTGAGCTAACCTCAATTACTCACTCAGCAGATGACGGCATTCAGATTACAGAAGAGACGGTGACCTATGCTGAGCTTGTCGCTGCTAACGGCAATGTCGGATTCACAACAACAACCGCCGACTTTACCCAGCCATCCGTTGGAGCCACTGTTGATGTTTCCGTTGAATCTGCTGACTGGGTAAGTAATGGACAAACTCTCTTCGTTGAAGGTGGTGGCTACTACGAGGCCACTCGATTAACTTCTCAATCTCTGCGCCTAACCAATTTGGGATTGACAGCCAATGCCTTGCCATCTGCAACCATCAATGGATCGGCAAAAGTGTCACCCGCTGGAGAGAAAGGTTCTGATGGAGTCGATGGAACGGATGGAATCGATGGTGCTGATGGGGCAGCGGCAACAATAGGCGAAGGAACGACAACGACTCTAGATGCTGGACAGAATGCAACAGCCGCAAACTCGGGAACATCGTCCGCTGCGGTTTTTGATTTTGGTATTCCGAAGGGAGCTGACGGAACACCATATGGACTTAAATTCACGTTCTCTGCAGGTACGGCATCTCCAGCTGCTTCAGGCGAAATTCGATTCAACAATGCAGCAGCGGCCAGCACGACAAGTATCTACATTCATGAAACTGACAGGAATTCGCTCAACATTGCATCAATTCTGTCTCAACTCCCAGATGGCTCACTAATCGCCATACAGTCAGAAACAACCGTTACTTCTGTCGCTTATTTCACGCTAGACAGCCAAACGGACAATGGTAGCGATCGCACATTGTCTGTAACCCATTTGGCTGGAGCTCCGTCATTATCTAGCAATGTGACACTACTATTCTCGCCCAAAGGCGCGACGGGTGCACAAGGTGCGACAGGGCCACAAGGGGCAACGGGTAGTGTCAGTTCAACATCCTCTGTCACCATTACCACAACCAGTTCGGCTCCGAGTACTGGATCGGGTGAGATAGATGTCTGGGCGAGAACTTCAGACAACACACTGAACCATAGAGATCCATCGGACGGAACTAACTACACAGTCGCCGACGTAAATCGAGTAAACACATTTACGGGCAAACAAACGTCTGACGCATGGGCGATCGCCGAAGGATCTGCGCCAACCACAGAGGCAAATGAATTTGCATTATGGAACAGTAGTGGAGAAGCTTCTATACGCGCTGAAAGTGACGGCAATAGCAGGGCGATCGCCTATCAAGACTTGCTAATCAACGATCAAACCGGGACAA
>JBCCWF010000261.1:0-9246 GCA_039194035.1 Cyanobacteria bacterium P01_E01_bin.6
CAGAAATAATGTGTAGAGCGTACTATCGCACTGGGCTGTAGAGGGTTTTGATATCTCACGCATGGCCTAGCACTCACTCAGACAGAAGGGGCTGCTATCACCATACAGGTTAGCTATTTTGTCAATGCGTAAGTCCTAGATTCCTATCTAGAAGCCAAATATATCCAGCGCTTAGCGCCCCATTTGCTAGATCGCCAACTGCCTGAAGCTATCAACGTGGTTCAGCAAATTAGTACCACTCACTATCAAGCACAGGCGCGCGTTGCCCTTGCCTGCTATTTCCCATCTGATCGCCTAGATGCCTGTGACTACATCAGACGTGAATACGAAGATAAAAACCTCACTCTTGTCCAAACCATCACCCATCTCAGCACTCTGGCTGTCGAAGTGCCTGCACTCTTGCCCGAGATCATTAAACTCATTGAACCCACTCAAAAGGAGAACTCAGAGAAGGATGAGGGTGAGGATACCAAATCCCCAAGAAATCTCGCTGTTCGCACAGCGATTCTAGTTGCGCTCGCCCCTCACCTCCCTGCCCGCATCAACCGCGAAATCCGTCGCTTCCGTCGCCTGTATGCTCATACTCCTGAAAACCTCGACAAATACACCGAACTTTGGAACCGTTCTCTCAAGCTTCTTGCCCGTGGCTACCGCGATGCCCTCCAGGGCGGTAGCCTCCGCAACGAATCCGCCCAAGCCGATGACCTGCTCAACCTAAAGGACGAAGTTAACGCCCTTGCCGATCTCTTGCTTATGCGCGATCTAGAGCCCCCAATGGCCGTGGGTATTCTCGGCGGCTGGGGGGGGCGGTAAATCCTACATCATGCACCTCATGCAGCAACGCATGACCAAAGTTCGTAGCCGCAAGGTCGATCTCGATACCGAAGCCTGGAACGCCAACCCCAACCACGAACAGCTCTCCCCCTACGTCGGTCATATTTACCAGATCACGTTCGACGCCTGGACCTTTGCCAAGTCTGATCTCTGGGCCAGCCTCATGCAAACCATCTTCTTCGAACTCGATCGGCAGATTACACTAGAACAACAATTATTTGAAGTATTAAAGAAAGTTCCGAATGCCCAACGCCAGGGTCTAGAAGAAGAAATCTGGCCTGTACTCTATGAAACCAACGACGCTGATCGCAAATGGTTTATTGAACGAGTTTTGAACAATACTTCTTTGCTTGACGAATTCAACAGTCAGTTAACAAACCCTAAATTTACAGGATTTCTCTGGAAAAAGTTTCAAACCTCGCAAAAAGAAGCTCTCAGCAGTTTTGCCCAACTCAACGTAGAGCTTAAAAAGGCAAAATCTCAATTCATTGCCAAAAAAGCAGAAATTCGTGAGCGTGAACACGCTCAATTTCGCCCTATTGTTGAGTTTCAGAACAATCAGCAGGCTCAACGTATTGACGCTCTGCTGGGCACATCTTTTGTCCTTTTGCGACAGCGGATTGGCACACCTCTCTTTCGACGACTGAGTAATGAAGTCCGTAGAGAGCTTCAAGGCAACAGTACACAACGTGATGAAAGCAAACAAAAAGGATTATGGAAAACCCTGAACGAAACCATACAGGAGTATGAACAGGTTAGTAGAGGCATCGTTGAGCTAGAGTCCGAAGAAAGTGCGGATAAAAATCTGGATACGCTAAAAAAAGAAAAAGATAAATCTGATGAGCTGCTACAGAAAATTGAAACCACTAAGTTTGATATTTACAATGTGGCAGCTACGGTCATTGACCAGAAATATGGCTGGATAACCATCAATTCCGCTTATCAATGGGCAACACGGAATTGGGTTCTTATTAGTATATTTGTTGTCTTCTTTGTTCTTCCTGTTGTCGGTTTAGTCGCCATTTCATTGGCACCCGAGTTGGAGATTTCAATACTCCAAAGGGTCAAAGAACTCATCGACCGAGGGAATCAGTCAGTTGCTGGATTGGCAGCATTGTTAGCGACTCTAACACCAGGAATTATTACATTTCAAGCCATGCTCAAGACAGCTCAGCAATGGTTTGAAGAAACCAGCTTAGCCCTGCAAGAGTATCAGAAAGGCGTGGAAAATCGCACCAAAGAAGTAGAAGCCACCATTGAGCAAAAAATAGTGGCCAAAATATACGAAGACGAAGAGCTTCAGGAACTTGAAAGCACGGTTAGACAGCTCGAAAGCCAAGTTAAAGCAAAACAGGCCGAAATGCCTGAAAATATTTATGCTTCCTTAGCTGACTTTGTCAGCGGTCGCCTGCAAGAAGGCAGTTACGAAAAAAATCTGGGGCTGATGCAACAGGTCAAGCAAGATCTTTCTGCGCTCAGCGATCGTCTATTGCCGCCCCGCCAATCGGATCAAAGTTGGGAGGCCAAAATTGACTTTCTGAAAGAGGTTTTCCCCCGAGGTCCAGCCCGCGTCATCGTCTACATCGACGATCTTGATCGCTGTCCCCCCAATCGCGTGGTTGAAGTCCTCGAAGCCGTCCAGCTTTTGGTCAAAACCCCACTGTTTATCGCCGTTCTCGCCATTGATGAGCGCTACATCACCTGCGCCCTCGAAAAATACTACGACGGTGTCCTCTCTCGACGTGGTCGCCCTTCAGGAACCGACTACCTGGAAAAAATTATCCAGCTTCCCTACCGCGTCCGCCCCATCATGCCCAATGCCCTAGAAGAATACCTCAAAAACCAGGTTGTCATCCAAGACAACGCCACCGGGGGAACCAAATTCAGCGAATTTAGCCGCCAAGAGTTCAATATGCTGCTGGAGTGCTGCAAGCAAACTGACCTCTCCCCCCGCACCCTCAAACGCCTCACCAACGTTTACAAACTATTCAAAATCGTTTGCCGCACCCGAGGCACGAAGCCCAGTACATCGATCCAAAAAGCCATTCTTGCTCTTTTGGCTCTTTCCGGTCGCTATCCCAATCTGATGCGCGGCATCTTCAACGAAATCGAAACGTGCTTCGAAGAAAATCGCGATCAGAGAAAAGCTCGACGTATCGATGAAAGGAAGGCTCAACGAAATAATATCCCTGTTGAAAAGCTAGGGCACCAGGCTCTACACTTGCAGACTCCTCTTACAAGCTTTTTTGAGCACTATCAACTCCCCATCACCGATCACTATCTCCAGCGAGAGTTCGATAAACTTCGGCATGACGCGCTAGAAACGGCTATTCTTCCCCCAATCACCCTCACAGACATGAGCCACGAGATCTTTAACCTGGTTCGCTCCTTCTCATTTGTGGGTGAAGTCGGTGAAGACCCAGACGACCATCTCGTCAGCGAGTCTGCAATGGTCGATTCACTGAATGGAAACAACCCAGCCAGTTCTCCCTCCCATCAAGAGACTCAGGACATGGCTTGAGTCAGCTCTTGCAATGGCTTTCCCATTTCACTCAATTCGTGAGGGGGCAAAATATCACAGCTACACCACAACCCATCCTTTAAAGTTTGAGCATATTCCTCTGGTAGACCGGCTTGTGCCATATCGTGGCATGCTTGGACAGCATCGTATTCGAGAGCATGGAGTGAAAACAATAGTCTGTTTTCCTCATTGCGACTTTCCTCATTACGACAGCGACCATACCAGGTTCGCGTCGTGCCATCGTTTGCAGGCATACCAATAACCCCGGCATTAAACCATACGTTTCCATTGACAATCTCAAGGGAGGGAATACCGCTATGCCCACAAATAATGACATCCACGTCAAAGCGATCGAAATAAGCTTGTTTAATCGCCCACGGCGTTGAGCGGAAAATAAACCCAGAGGTATCGTCCGGGGTGCCATGGACAACGAGGAATCGTTTTCCAGCAAAAGTAAAGGTAAGATGGTCAGGCAATGATCTCAACCAACGACGATGGCCGGATGATACGTGTTGATCTGCATATGTATACCACTGACGAGAAAGGATATTGCATAGGCTTCCGTCATTAAACCCACACCCACAATCGTCTCCTGAAGTGCCAAGTTGTTGCTCTACATTGCCCGCAATGCTAGCGATACCCCACGATCGCGTTTCTTCAATACACTCCAGCGGATGAGCACAATAGGCAACAATATCCCCAGTACAAATAATGGATGAAGCATCAATAGTCTTTTGCTCCATTATTTGTTTAAACGCATGATAGGCATGGTAGTTACTATAAACACCACCAAAAAAGAACAGCTCCTGAGCTACTTTTTCGCCACAATCAACGGTTTTGGGTGCCATCGATTTCATTTCTCCTTGCCTCGTCTGAGAATAAGCTAAAACTCACCTATGTTGCGTATTTTGGTGGTTGTCCCCTGCCTCCAGCGAGAGGCAACCACGCAATTGAAATAGCTAACAGCTTATCATGGGCTTTTGCCAGCAGAATCAAGCAACCACCGATCGAAAGTAAGTTCAATCACTATCACAACCAATATCACAACAGATGGCCTAACGCTCACTTGCTGAACGTATTCAGTATCTGGACGTCATTCAAACGTAACCTCCCAAATCCTGTGTCGCCCGCGCAGCGGGCGACACAGGATTTGGGAGGTTACGTTTAATGATGGCTAACTACTTATTTCAGCAACTTATTTCAGCAATTGACACCAGTCGATCCAGAGACATTTTGCACAACAACGATGCGTTAGTATTGCTGTCTGTCGCTTTATTTAAACCCTAAAATGGCATCTCCCTTTCAACGCTTAATCTCACCCCACGCCAAAGACCTCGGTGGATTCATCGCCCGACGGACATTGCCGAATGACGAACAACTCATGGTCGGCCCCTTCATCTTCTTTGACCACATCGGCCCTGCCGTCTTCCCCCCTGGCAAAGCCATCGACGTGCGCCCCCATCCCCACATCAACCTGGCAACCGTGACCTACCTGTTCGACGGGGTCATTCTGCATCGAGATAGCCTGGGCATCGTGCAAGAGATTCACCCCGGTGCCGTCAACTGGATGACCGCAGGCAAGGGCATTGTCCACTCCGAACGGAGTCCAGACTGGGCAAGACCCCAAGACGCCCCTCTCCACGGCATTCAAACCTGGATTGCCCTCCCCGAAGCAGATGAAGACGTTGATCCGTGGTTTCATCATCATCCCGCCTCAGACTTACCGTCCTGGACCGCAGGCGGTGCCACCATCACCGTGATTGCAGGCCATGCTTACGGACAGACATCTCCCGTCAAAACCTATTCACCGATGCTGTATTTGGATATCGTGCTGTCTGCTGGCGGTCAGTTCACAGTGGAAGCAGAGTATGGCGATCGCGCCATCTACAGTGTCACCCCAGGACTCCAGATCAACGGAGAACTGCTCGACCAACATCGCATGGCTGTGCTGCATCCCGGTGACGCCGTGACCATCACTGCTGATCAGGCGAGTCGCTGCATGGTCATTGGAGGCGAACCCCTGGGAACGCGGCACAAATGGTGGAATTTTGTGTCGAGTCGGCCCGAACGTATCGAACAGGCCAAGCAAGACTGGGTAGATGGAACATTCGATACAGTGCCGGGTGAAACAGAGTTTATTCCGCTGCCAGACGATGCGGAATACTTTCCTCCCAAGACTGACGAGTGATCGTGTGTCTGTTGTTATGTAACGCTCTATTGGGGAAGCAGAAAGACGTTACTTTTAGCCTCTTCTAGACACTCATCCAGTGGGACTGATGCACGAATCGGCCACCATTTTCCCGTATGACGCATATATGAAATGTTGAAGCGATCGCCCCCCGCATATTCAAATCGTGAAAATTTGCTGTCAAATGATGGGGAGATGGCATTGGGGCCAGGGCAATGATATTTTCCGCAGATATAGAAGCTGCTGCGATGCCACTGGCTAAAAATATCCACTAGATAATTAAATCGTGGGTTTTCTGGAGGTGCTTTAATGTACTTAGGTTTGAACTCGGTGTCGATCAATTGGTCGAATTTTTCTTGCACCTGTCTTTTCAGGTCTTCTGAAATTTTGGGTTTCGAAGAACGAGGTTTTCCAGGAGAATAAACCCAACTCTTTTTAGATGCCATTGTTAGAAACCTTCTGGTTGCTTTAATGTCCGATTGCTCGTTTTCTAGTGATTTAACATACGATACGAGGATTAAGACTTATGGTACTACTTACAAAAATTTTTGGCGTTTTGGTTGGACTGATTGTGGTCGTGGTTGGCGCTGGACTTGTTTTGCCCAGCACAGTTCACGTAGAACGAGAGATTGTCATTAATGCTCAACCCGATGATGTCTTTGCACTGATCAGCGATTTTAATGAGTGGGATGCCTGGTCCCCGTGGGCGAAGCTCGACCCTGACGCAGACATGACCATTGAAGGAGGTGCAGGTATCGGTCAAACCATGAGCTGGTCAAGCGAGAATCCTCAGGTGGGAAGCGGCTCCCAAGAGATTGTCGCGATGGATGCACCGAATTCCCTTAAAACCTATCTGGATTTGGGAGAGATGGGGGTTGCGGATGCAAGCTTTGCATTGATACCTGAAAATGATGGCACACGCGTTGTTTGGTCTTTGGATACCGATTCACGGGAACGAGTGCCATTGGTGAAGCAACCCATCAGCACCTATTTCGGGTTCTTCATGGATGCCATGTTGGGTGGAGATTATGAAACGGGTCTCCAGAATCTGAAATCGTTGGCCGAGAGCTAGGGCGATCGCTCTTTCCTCTCCTGATGCCTCGTCCCCATCGTCTCGATGGGAACGCTCTATAGAGGCTCTGCCTCCTCTCTAAGGGCAGAGCCTCTAGCCTTACATCCAGGTAGAACTTGGGCACTAGATAACCTGGGGCGATCGCCCTTTCCTCTCCTGATGCCTCGTTCCCATCGTCTCGATGGGGACGCTCTATAGAGGCTCTGCCTCCTCTCTAAGAGCCAGAGGCTCTAGCCTTGCACCCAGGTAGAACCTGGGAACTAGATAACCTGGGGCGATCGCCCCTTCTTCTCCTGATGCCTCGTCTCCATCGTCTCGATGGGAACGCTCTTTGGAGGCTCTGCCTCCTCCCTTAAAAGGATTTGATTGTAATGGCGCACGATGTGCGCCCTTCGCACGTAGATGTGCGATTAACCTGTACCCCTTCAGCTTGCACCAAAATAGGCAGGTTCATTGCCGGGCTTCCACTTGATATTGCAGCCGATGCTGGGTTTCTGGTCAGACATGAGCATGGTGCCACCGGAGAGTACCGTATCGATCGCATGTCTCAAGTCTGCACCTGTGACAGGAAGATTATTTCCGGGACGACTATCGTCGAGCTGACCGCGATAGACTAAACGGCGATCGCCATCAAATAGGAAGAAGTCAGGCGTACAGGCAGCGGTATAGATTTTGGAAACCTCCTGGGTTTCGTCATAGCAGAGGGGGAAGGTGAACCCCACCTCGCTGACCATCGCGTTGAGACTATCTGGAGCATCATCAGGGTACTTGGCAGCATCATTGGCGCTGATGGCGACGATGCCGAGTCCGGTGTCAGCATAATCAGTTCCGATGTTGGCCAGTTCTGCCTGAACATGTTTCACAAAGGGACAATGCCGACAGATAAACATCATCAGGAGTGCAGATTTGTCGGCAAACGTATCCAGAGAGATTACGTTCCCGGTTACGACATCGGGCAACTCAAACACTGGAGCCGAAGTGCCGAGTTCCAGCATGGTTGAAGCAGTGAGTACCATGATTCTCCCTCATTTATTGTCTACTACGCTGGGACGGTTGTGGTGACAGGCTCAGCCCACCACCACAACCCATCAAATACATTGAGTCAAATACATTGAGATATATTGAGCCAATTCACATGGCCTATTCGTGTAGAATATCGCACTGACCATGCTGTCGGAGCAGGTGATCACAGAGCACCAGAGCCATCATAGATTCCACCATGGGGACGGCGCGAGGCAGCACACAGGGATCATGACGACCTTTGGCTGCGAGAATGGTTTGTTCGCCTTCTTTCGTAACGGTTTTTTGTTCTTTGCGAATCGTTGCAGTGGGCTTAAAGGCAATGCGAATCACAATATTTTCGCCATTGCTGATGCCCCCTTGAATGCCGCCCGATCGGTTGGTGGTGGTGCGAGTATTGCCCTGGTCATCGATATAGAATTCGTCGTTGTGTTCACTGCCCGTCAGTAAGGTTCCAGCAAATCCAGAGCCAATCTCAAATCCCTTACTAGCAGGCAAAGACATGACTCCTTTCGCGAGATCCGCCTCTAGCTTGTCGAACACGGGCATGCCGAGTCCCCTAGGCAGATTGCGCGCAACGCACTCGACCACCCCACCAATGGAATCACCAGAGCGTCCTGTGTCCTCAATCAAGTCAATCATGCGCTCGGCACATTCCAGGTCAGGACAGCGGACGATGGTGCTTTCTACCTGTTCCAGTGTGACCGTATTGGCATCTACACTACCTTCCAAATCCTTGATCCGCTTGACATAACCAACAATTTCTATGCCAGCCACCTGCTTGAGAATTTTTTTGGCGATCGCCCCAGCCGCGACGCGTCCAATGGTTTCCCGTGCGGATGAACGACCGCCTCCCTGATAGTTGCGAATGCCGTACTTCGCGTCATACGTCGCATCGGCATGGGAAGGGCGATATTTTTGCGCCATCTCGTCATAGTCTTGGGGGCGCGTGTCTTTGTTGCGCACCATGATGGCGATAGGAGTCCCCAGAGTCTTGCCTTGGAACACCCCTGAAATAATTTCGCAGGTATCGCTCTCTTTCCGTGGCGTTGTAATTTTGCTTTGTCCAGGCCGGCGGCGATCTAATTCGAATTGGATTTCTTTTTGGGAAATATCGAGCCGTGGCGGGCATCCGTCAATCACGACCCCCACACCTCCTCCATGGGATTCTCCGAAGGTGGTGATGCGAAACAAATGGCCGAATGTGTTGCCCATGGTGACTTGAATGAATAGCAATAAAGAGGAATCCGTTCAATCCGGTACCGCGATCACCCCATCGGTGGGTTATTGAGATGAATGGGGAGCACTGTTCAGTCTGTGGAGCAGTACAGCCATACGTAGGGGTATTGTAGGGACGCACAGCTGTGCGTCCCTACAATACCCCTACCGTAGCGAGATCGGGTAGTCGTGAATGACGTCCATCATTTGATGATAAACCAAACCTATCAGTAGATAAGTGCCTGGACGTAATAAAACCAAAACCCCCAATCTTGTGTCGCCTGCTGCGCGGACGGCACAAGATTGGGAAGGTTACGTTTAATTATGGCCATCTACTTAGACATCAATAAACTCACTTTAAAAACCTGGGGAGCGCCCCGGAGGGGCGCTCCC
>JBCCWF010000262.1:0-9231 GCA_039194035.1 Cyanobacteria bacterium P01_E01_bin.6
AAAAGAGTTCTGACTCCTGAATTCTCTCCGTTGGAAAACGTCCCGCTTAAGTTGATACCGTCTTGCTTTATTGTCTGACAAACCTCTTTAGTCTATTTTTGCAGTTCTTTTTGAGAGGAATACAACAAAAATACACACCATAAATTTATTTCCTAGCCATGATAAAGCGTCTGAAAAATTGATGGATGATTAGAATATTTCTCTCAATAAAAACTACAGAAATCCTCCCATTCAAACGTAAATTTGAGATTAAGAAATAGGTTAAAAATCGAAAAATACATGCAAGTAGAACAAGCTATTTTTTCGATTTTTAAGACACTTTGATTTTGCTGAAAACCAGTTCTCAATATTCACTCAAGTGAATGAAACATACTTGTGTGGATAGAGAATAAACGATGTCATTCAACCAGAAATAAGGCGATCGCCCATCGTGATTTTTGGGAAAGGGCGATCGCAGTTCTTGCGGCATTACGGGCGATCGCTCAAGAGGTTTGTCTAAATCCCTTGGAACCCAGACAAACACAAATGAACGTAGAACCACAGTTGACGTCGAGTCAACAGAAAATGTGCTGCCCTCTAATCAATTGAATTGAGGGTGAGCAAGCTCCTTATGAAAGAGCCTCAACTGAACCAAGGCTCAGCTCAGCAACTGCACCACTACCTGCCAACATAATTTCCATGCTGGAAACAGACCCAGTATTAAGAGCAATTGTTTGAACACTGTTGTCTTCCAGAGCTTGAATATCGACCGTCTCAAGAAGAATGCCATCGATATCGAAGAGCGTAACTTTTCCGCCAGTTTCTTCGATATCAAGGAGGGTTATGCTGTCGACATTAGTCAGCTCATCAAACTCAACTGTGATAGTTCCGCCTTGTAACGCATCATCGGCATCGGACGAATCGCCATCTTCGGAGATGATCAATACGTTGCCCAGCGTGTCGGACGCTAGGTCCTCATCCCCACCTGTGATGTTTGCCGTGTCAAAAATCATGACACCAAAGCTAGACAGAGTTGAGAAGGTTGCGCCTTCAAACTGGTCTGTGACAACGGTGCCTGCCGCAAATCCTTCAAAGCCAAGTTTGTTTCCAGTCGGAGGTGTCACGATGCCATCATCGAGAACCGTATCATCGCGGAAGGTAAGATTCTGAATCCGCTCATCCAGCTCGCGTGATGTATCTTCAGCCGTAAACGGTGTAGTCAAGAAATTGTCGAACAGATATTCTGCCAACGCATCCTGCTCCGAACCATCGGGTGCGAACGTCGCATCGCCAGTGCGAGGAGCCAAGTCATCCTGATTCAAGTCAAGGCGGTTTGCCGCATCGCCAGTGGGGAACGGATATCCATCGCCACCATCAGCGAGGAATCCGAGAGTCACTAAGCGGAAGGTGCGATTTGCATCACCGACAATCTCACCGTTTTCAACCACGACATCAATGTCGTTACCGTTTTCGTCTTCAATGGCCAGAGACTGAATGCGATCGCCCGCCGGGAGAGTCAAGTCAAAGCTGAAGGAGAATCCGGCAATCTGAGGGAAACGCCCCTGAGTATTGGAATCATCCAAGCTGCTTGCCGCTACAGCATGCTCGGCAATTGCCAGCAGTTCTTCGGCGGTCACGGTGAGTAATGTAAGGCCGTTGTTAAAGCGCAAGGTGTTCTCAATGTCAGTTTGAGAGATACCGCCCTCGGGCTTCACACCAGGAATTTCCTCATTTGGCAACAATAATGGATCGCCTGTTCCACCAGCAGGAACGATAACCTGTCCGATGTCATCACGGATGCCGCCGCCATTTTTGATGGAGAGGAGCACACTATCGTCTGATTCCTTGGCGATCGCCAAGTTTGCATCAGCAGTGAGGTTTCCTAAGTTTGTTTCTTCCGTGCGAACGCTACCGCGTACCCCATTCAAGTAAACCGTGCTAACACCAAAGACATTGCTCTCTGTGGCACTGATGATGTCGCGAAGTTCGTCAACAATCGCCTGAATTTCAGGGTCAACCAGGCTTTCTGCATTTAGCGCCGCGACACCTGCATCATCAGTTGCATAGGCTCCGCTGACCTCAGAGTCATAGCTTTCGGGAATAATGACGCCGTTCTCATCAAAGTCAATAACCAGGCGACCGACATATTTGTAGTTGCCATCTGTGTTCACCACCGCAACGGGATTTCCATCGGCGCCAGTTTCAACGATGGGATAAGGCCCTTGATTGCTATCGCCAGCACGAGGGATATCATTGTCATCAAATAAGCGAGTATTGGAACCACCTGCAACGATGATGTCTACATTCTCAAGGCGCTTCGCCAACTCGCGTTCAATGTCGAGTTGTTGCATGTGAGCAAGCAAAACAACCTTGTTGATGTCAGGGTCAGACTCCAACAGTGCATCAACATCCGCCTGAATTTCTGCTGCTAGCGCATCTAACTGACCCGATGTGGGGACTCCATCAAATGGCTGAGGGAGAACCGTGACATCGCCAGGACTTGAGATGGATACGTTGACATTGCTGATGGTGGGTGTGGTCGCACCTACAACACCGATTTTCTCCCCATTGACCGTAAGCACGGTGCTAGCGGCAATGCTGTTGGTTGTGGATGCTTGAGCATCATCGACCACCAAACCAGCCAGATTTTCATCAGTGCTGACGTCGAGGTTGGAGCTGAGGTAAGGGAACTGGGTGCCCGCGTAGGACTCATCTTCAGGAGTGGTTGGGTCGTCTTCAACGGCACCAATGAAATCAGCGACGACACCGGTTCCTTGGTCAAATTCATGGTTACCAAAGGCGATCGCCTGAAAGCCCAACTCATTTTGAATCAGGATATCACCACGACCAGCAGCACCAAAGGCTTCGATGCTAGCGTTGAAGAAGACACCAGGAATGACCGCATCTCCAGAGGAGAGAACGATCGTATTATCTTCGACGCCATCGTTGCCCAAGTCCTCAGCTTTGAGTGCATTGAGAACAGCAGAAAAGCGGGGCACATCATCTAGTGCAGGAATTCCTGCTTCTTGGTCGGCTGCGTGTAGTAGTTCTAGCGTAAAGGTACTTTCCATGACGTTGGTATCCTCAACTTGATAAATCGTTGTTGTGCCACTCACTTCGTTGGATACAGCTAACAACGCCTCGCCATTGGGGCTGTCGCTGGCTGAGATGAAGGTCAGTCCTTCAGGCCCGAGATCGCCAGCTGTTCCCGCTTCTGCATCACCGCTGAAGTCACGAGTATTGATGTACTGAACAAATTCAGCATTTTCAGGGTCGCTAACGTTGTAAGTTGCGATGCCTCCAACACGTTCTAGACCAATGAACGCATAGGTTTCGCCACCGACTTCACCGACAACAACGCCTTCTGGCTCAGGGCCTTTTGCGTCGCTACGGCTATCAAAACTGCCGTTCTCGTCGTTGTTCGCGTTGAAATCGTCAGGGAACGCCGCTGCTGTGATTTGTTCAAAATCATCGCCGCTGTCAAAGACGAGGGTTCCGCTGCTGTCAAAAATGGAGAAGGAACGAGCCCCATAGGCAAAGAGCTGATCAAAATCACCATCGCCATCGGTGTCTCCATCGATAGTGGATACCTCTAACCGCCCTAAATTCTCGTCTTGCTGGAGGTCAGCTGCATTCGGGAAAGCCGTAGGGTCGAGCGTCAGATTTGCAACGCGATCATCTTCATCACGCGCATCACCTTCGTTCGCAGTCACGTAGTAGACTTGGCCATTCGCTTCAAAAGAGGCGATCGCATCCGGCATAAACAGTCCAAAGACGGGCTGAGGCTGGATGTTGATGACACCATCGTCATCACTCGCATCAAACCCATTCCCATCTGCACTGTGATCTTTGACTCCAAGAGGCTGAATTGCTGTGACGGTGGCTGTTGCAATGTCAACCACTGCCACTGCATTGTTCTCTTGCAACGTAACGAACGCGGTCGAACCGTCTGGGGAAACGGCGATGAATTCTGGCTCTAGGTCATTGGCGACAGATGCACCAGGAAAGATGCGCACACCGGCAGCACGTAGAGCATCTTCCTGTCCATTGAAGGCCGTAAAAGAGGCGGTCTGAACCGTGAAAGTTGTCGTATCAATGATGCTAATCGACCCCTCTGGATCGATGCCATCGTCAGGTTCAGCTTCATTTGCAACCAAGAGTTTGGAGCCATCCGCCGTAAAGGTCACCGCATCAGGCAGAGAGCCAACCGTCACAGAGGTGGCAGATGCTGAATCGAAGCTTGCTATGTTAACATCCGCATCGAAGAAAACGACCTGACCAGGGTCAGTCGATGGGTCGCTTTCAATAGCCACCGCAACAACTCCATTCTTAACGGCAACGCTATTGGCACCTGCCCCAAAGGAGGTTGCGTCGATGCTGCCTATCAGTGTTGGATTAGTTGGGTCACTCAGATCAAGAACATCTAGTGTTGTTGCGTCAGAGTTCACTACAAACAGACGCTGACTATCTGGGTCGTATGCATTAATTTCAGCAGCACCCTCATCAAAGATGCCTGTCGCGAAAGTTCCGATCGGTGTGAGTTCTATAGACATATCAGGTGAATTGAGTTCGGTAATGGTACGTCGTGATAACTGCAAAGCAAGATATAAAGAGGCGATCGCGACCCAGTTTCTACGCCAAAGCACTACAAAATGGGCGATCGCCCTTGCGAGGTCGCCTACTGCACAGCCAGCACAGCCAAAAATTCAGTTTTCTAACGCCTCTCTTTCCTGAAAGCCAGTCAATGCAGCTAGTTCTACGTTTGCCACTAGCCGCATCATCAATTCCTCGCTCCCAGGGATTTAAATACGTAGCCCTACGTACAAACCACCTCGTACAATACAAACCCCAGGTAAAGAGCCGTTTAAGAAATCTTCACTTCATCAAAACTTTGTATTGAAACACACTGTTTTCTAAATTCTTTATGGTGCGAGACTTGTAAGGAATGATGTCTTGTTGCGCACATACAAACGCCACCAATAATGGCATGATTACTCATGGATTCGACGGATAATGACACGAGTCACATCTCAGTAGCAATCGTACTTTTTATGACCAAGAGAAAGGAAAGAAAATGATTAGCTGAAGTGAATCCTGGTAACCATTCATTTCTGTAAATTGTGAATTGAAGTCCCCATTCCCGACAAAATGCTGGTCGGTTTTATGTCATTCCTATTCCTTAGGAGAGGGATGGCAATAGGAGGGAACTCAACGTTCCTCCGCATAACAAGCCCAGCGCCGCACATCCACCAAATGTACAGGCAATATGCTGTCGCCGAAATCCATCGGTGTGCATCTGAAGCCAGGCGATCGCCCCGATGCATGTGCTTCCCATGCCAATCACCAGTAATAGTGCGAGAGGAAAATATCCCGATACGGTGATGCCTGACATATCACCCCGGAATAGCCACTGTGACAGGTTAATCACAATAACAACCAATCCCCCAATCCACAGGCTATCCGTCAGGGCTTTTGGAAATGACCATCCCAACAGTAGTAATCCAGCGCCAAGACCAAAGGATACAGATACGGCAAAAATAAAGGCCCACAGAGACAGACCAGACCCCAGCATCACGGCGATCGCCGCCAGCACGGGCGTAAACCAGGCCATCGATTCTCCGAGCATCCACGCTAATGCGGTGACCCAAACCATAAACCAAAGAATATCTGGGACATCATAAATGCCCAAAATGCTACCAAAGCAACAATAACCAGCCCAGAGCAATGCCAACGATGGTACGGGCAATTCTGCAATTGTTGGCGATGGCGGTTGCTGAAACGACTCCAATGAGGAGTGTGATCTGTGGCGATGGGGTACGGAAGTAGCGCGATGATCGGATAGGGAAGGAACTCGAAATTGAGATGATTGCTTTCCGAGGGGTGCCCATTGACTCTTGCGACGTTGAGTGTCAAGGCGTTCCATCTCGCTTCGACCTGAAGCTGAGCGAGGCGGAATACCATGCGGCATGAGAACATCTGAAAATCGTGCGGCATTCAACACTGCACCGTTCAACATGGCTCCAGTCAGTTCCGCTCGCCGAAGATTCGCTTCCGTAAGGTTGGCATTCGTCAGATTTGCATGGGTGAGATCAGCTTTCAGAAAATTGGCACCCCGCAAATCAGCATGCTCCAAGCGTGCTCCTGTTAAATCTGCACGGTATAAATTGATGTTGACTAGAGATGCCTCAGCAAGGTCAACGCCTCTTAGATCGGCACCGCTAAAGTCGCGTCTTCCCTCGGCATAGCTCTTCAGCAACTGTTTTGCATCCATAGCCGATTCACTCAATGTCCTACAGTGTGAACTTCATTCGTCAACTCAGACCAGCCGAATATGATGGCACGTAACGCGTCAGAATCCCGTTAGATTTCCCGATCAGTTACTTAGCCCTGCGAAGACTCAATGTGACCAATACCCTGAGGACGGGCGATCGCTGTCTAATAAAAAGCAGCACTCGTTCCATTGTGCGCTGCTTTAGAATTCCCGTTGCCCGTCTCCTGAAGCCTAGTAAACCCAAACTATAGTTCCCAACCTAGATGAGATTTATTTGTGCTTTATGATTTGTGCTTTATGGTAACAATCTCACGTCTGCCTTGGGTGCTGGACAGGCCGTCTTCACACACTAGATATGGATAAACTCAAACAACGTCCCACGATTCTTTGTGATGGTACAATTGAACTTATTAAAAGATATGTCAGTCCTGATTTAAAATTTTGAGTTTTTCTGTGAGAACGGATCGATCTCTTTGTTTTTGGCTTACTATGGTGTTCATCTCTGGATTGAAACACTACATCTAGAGTGAAGCCCTTAATTTCAGCAGAGAATTTGACTCATGGTTCAAGACATTGAGCGTACCCGCCAAACGAATCAGTTTCCAGAAACGGCTCCCGCTGCGAATCCTGTGTTTTATCGCACCTATAGTCGCCGCAATGAGGGAGAAGGGACTCCGCGCGAAACGTGGCATGACGTATGCGATCGCACTATTCGTGGTCTGGCAAAACTTGGCAAGTTGACCGAAGACGAAGTTGCCCTCATCACGGATATGCAGCACCAGGTCAAGGCTCTACCTTCTGGGCGTTGGCTTTGGGTGGGTGGTACTCAGTGGCTAGAAAAAGCAGAAAACTTTTCAGGAGCCTATAACTGCACCAGCACAAATGTTGTTGACTGGGGTGCCTTTGGGTTGATGATGGATCTCGCCATGATGGGCTGCGGGACAGGTGCTGTGCTTGAACCTAACTATATCAACCAATTGCCAGCCATCCGCAACCGTCTTGTCGTTCACACTAGTCCTAGCGTTGGCACGGTTCCAGAAGGCGATCGCAACGAAAAAACGCGAGTCACCGTTAATGGGAACCACGTTCAGATTTATGTTGGCGATAGTCGCCGGGGGTGGGTTGATTCATATCAGACCATTCTAGAACTCTCTACAGATGAGAAATTTGATGGCGAGGTCAACGTTGCTATCGATCTGAGCAATGTTCGCCCTGCTGGAGAGCGCCTCAAGGGATTTGGTGGCGTGGCTAATCCTGTGCGATTGCCTGGGCTTTATGAGCGGTGTGCAAATATTCTCAATAAGTCACTTGGACAAAAGCTTAATTCTGTTGAGTGCTGTCTGTTGATTGATGAGGCCGCTGCTTGTGTTGTCGCGGGAAATATTCGTCGGAGTGCGGGTATGCGCCAATTTGATAGTGGCGATGACTTAGCCGCAAGCGCGAAAGAAAATCTATGGATGCAGGATGATGACGGAAACTGGCGCATCGATCCAGAACGTGATGTTCTTCGCATGGCAAACCACACTCGTGTCTTCCATGAGAAGCCAAGCCTTGAAACCTGTGTGAGTGCTGTGCGAAAGCAGTACTACTCTGGCGAAGGGGCCATTCAATGGGCTGGAGAGGCAAAGCGTCGCGCCCAAGGCGAAGGGCGTTATGGGTTGAATCCCTGTGGCGAAATTCTCGGAGAGAACTTCCACTGCAACCTTGCAGAAATTCATCTCAATCGACTCGATCCGAATAACCTCGAGGAACAAGAGCGCGCCTTTTCGGCAGCAGCGCTATCTGTTGCGTCGTTATTGAACCATCAATTTGTAGAACCCCGTTATCAGCAGTCACGGCTCGACGACCCCATCGTGGGTGTCTCGTTCACGGGGCTATTTGATTTCTTTGTGCATGCATTTGGAGTGGAGTGGTTGCATTGGTGGACAGAAGGGCGTCCTGACACCATGAAAGGCATTGAGTTCAAGCAGCGAGAAAAAGAGTGCTTAAATCGCTGGCGAGATATTGTCCATCAGGTCGTGTGGGATTATTGCGATCGCCACGGCTTGAAGCGTCCCAACCGCTGCACCACTGTGCAGCCAGCAGGCACTAAGAGCCTTCTCACTGGCGCTTCTCCTGGATGGCATCCCCCCAAAGCCCAGCGGTTTATTCGCCGCATCACCTTTGGTAAGAATGATCCAGTTGCCCTCGCGTGCTTAGACTATGGCTATTCCATCGTGCCTGCTCAATCCGATAAGGATGAGAATGGACGGTTATTAGATGATCCATTTGATCCTCGGTGTACGGAGTGGCTGGTAGAAATTCCCACGGAAGTGTCTTGGGCAAACCTCCCAGGTGCTGATGAAGTGGATATCAGCCAGTTTTCGGCGCTAGCACAGTTTGATTTCTACATGCAGGTGCAGCGTCACTATACGACCCACAACACGTCGGCAACCGTTGAACTGCGAGAGCAGGAAGTGGATGGACTAGGGCAACGTATCTACGATGCCATTCAAAATGATGAGGGCTATATTTCAGCTGCACTGTTGGCTCGTTTTGATGATCATCAGACCTTTCCTCGCTTGCCGTTTGAGCCGATTAGTCAGGCCGCTTATGAAACAATGGTGCGGGATGTGCGATCGCGCCGTCAGGTGAACGACTTCTATAGTGCATTGTCCGTTTATGACCGAGGCGATCGCATGGAAGCTGGCCCTGCAGGCTGCGATTCTGATAAATGTATGCTTCCTGAGCAGAAACCTCAGTAACAAAATGTCGTCTTGTAGAGAAAGAGCTTAGATGAACGAGTGTAGGCAATGCTCACACTCGTTCATCTAAGATTTTTTATCCCGTAAAAACATGGAGTCACGACTTGGCAAAGTTCGGGGAATCGGGTAAACGGGATAGTCACAGACGATTGAAATGCGGGATGATTCTCACAGCAGAGTCATATAGCCGGACAACCATGCTTCCATTTGTTGGCATACCCCCTACGATTCAAGCCG
>JBCCWF010000263.1:0-9199 GCA_039194035.1 Cyanobacteria bacterium P01_E01_bin.6
TACAAGCGGATGAAAACGTTCGAGACTTTTTTCAACGGGCAGTTTTCTCTGGAGTCTGTTGAGATGCCCTGAAAAGGTGCGTGTGATCAGGATTATAGAGTCGCGATCGCCGCTCACTCTGATCATCGACAGCAGCGCTAACCTCACGATTTTCTGTGAACCCAGATGTATCAACCAAATGCTCTGGCGGATAGGCCGTGGCTAACGCAGGACTCACAACATACAGCGTGGTGCGAATCAGGTTCTCTTGTTGCGTCACTATGGCCATACGGTCAAGGGAAGTGAGCACAATTTTTTCATCAGGCCACCCCAGGCGAAAACAAACCGCCACGGGAGTAGACGGTGAGTAGTGCAGGAGCAGCTTGGCTTCTGCATCGTCAACATGACGGGCACTCAGGTATAGACAGAGGCTGGCTTTGTGAGCAGCCAGTGACGTCAACTCTTCTGCTTCTGGAACTGAGGTACGTCCGCTAATGCGTGTCAAGATAATGGTTTGCACCAATTCTGGAATGGTCAGCTCGACATTAAGCCGCGCGGCCGCCAGTTGGAAGGCACTGATACCTGGAATAATTTCAAAGGGAATCTGAGCGGCCGCGAGAGCACGCATTTGCTCATAGACAGCCCCATAAAGACTGGGGTCTCCAGAATGTAGGCGGACGACAGAACACCCAGACTGAACCCGCTCCACCATCAACGGCAGAATATCTTCAAGGGTCTTATTCGCAGTACGAACCCGTTCAGCATCATCGCGAGCCATACCCATAATTTGCTTTGGCACCAAGGAATCTGCAAACAAAATGACGTCGGCACAAGCAATGATGCGTTGTGCCTTGATGGTTAGTAATTCAGGATCACCAGGGCCAGCCCCAACAATGTAGACTTTCGGTTCTAAAGCTTCCAACGATTTGACCTAATTCCATAATGTGTTGTGGCGTGATGGTGAGGTGTCTTTCCTTTTCGTGACAAGACTCATAGCTCCAACAGCACCACAATGTAGTTCTGCACAATCATCGCTTGGATGTCGCGTAGAGGATAGTTTTTTCCATTTCTAAACGTATTCCATGTGATGGTTGTAAACAAACATAAAGTTCATGCCAGGCCACCATCAGCATCCGGATACATCCAAGGCTCTCGGTATAAGGGAATGGTAGATGCACCCTGATTCTAAACCCGGAGGTTCGCCTCCGGGTTTTCTTTCTTTCTGCCAAAAATATTAGCTAGCAACAATTCCGGATACACTCTCGACTCTACGTATAAAGGAATGGTAGATGCACCCTGATTCTAAACCTGGAGGTTCGCCTCCGGGTTTTCTTTCTTTCTACAACAGCATCCAGGTTTTGACGTTACATGAGCAGTTCATAAAACGAAGAGAGACGTCAGCCTGATCGCTGCCTGACCTGGCTTTATTTGAACCTTGACTTTAAGATAGGAGTTCAACGCAACGACCCACCTCATACGGTTGAATTCATGTCAGCGCCTCTTTCCGAAAATATTACTGACACCTCAATAGCCACCCAAGCGTTCGTTGATCAAACGTCGGATCATCACGCATCGACAAAATCCGATTCTCCACGCCCGTTGCTTGGCCTGTCGCTCAACGAGTTAACCGATTGGGTAACAAATCAACAACAGCCTGCCTATCGAGGGAAGCAGTTATATCAATGGATTTATCAGCAGGGCGCGCGATCGCTCGCTGATATTTCGGTGTTTTCCAAAGCCTGGCGAGCAGAACTAGCAAACGTTCCCGTTGGCCGCTCAGAACTGCATCATCGTTCAGAAGCACCGGATGGTACCGTTAAATATCTTCTGCGCCTCTCTGATGATCAAATCATCGAAGCAGTAGGCATTCCGTCTGGCAAACGGCTAACGGTGTGTGTGTCTTCTCAGGTGGGCTGTCCTATGGCCTGTGATTTCTGTGCGACGGGGAAGGGTGGATTTCTCAGAAATCTAGAACTCCACGAAATTGTAGACCAGGTGTTGACCGTCCAAGAGGATTTCCAGCAACGGGTTAGCAACGTTGTCTTCATGGGCATGGGTGAACCGTTGCTTAATAGTGACAACGTTTTGGGAGCCGTGCGGTCGATTAATGAAGATATCGGCATTAGCCAACGCTCTATCACAATTTCAACCGTTGGGATTCCAGGGCGCATTCTTAAACTGGCAGAGCACAAACTTCAGGTGACTCTTGCAATTAGTCTCCATGCGTCAAATCAGCCGAGCCGTGAGCAATTGATTCCCAGTGCCAAGCCCTATCCCCTCACGGAACTGCTGGCGGAATGTCAAGAATATGTGCGGATCACAGGACGCCGAGTCACCTTTGAGTATATTTTGTTGGCGGGGTTGAATGACTGTGTGCATCATGCTGATGAGTTGGCAGATCACCTGAGGGGATTCCAGAGCCATGTCAATTTGATTCCCTACAATCCCATTAGCGAAGTGGATTACCAGCGTCCTGATGGCGATCGCATCAATACCTTTGTGGACACCCTAAAAGGACGACACATTGCAGTCAGTGTGCGTCGCTCCCGAGGGTTAATGAAAGATGCTGCTTGTGGTCAACTTCGAGCCTCTAAAGCGTCTTAACCCATGTAACGTTGTACTGTCCAGAAGTGTGGCTAGTCTGAACCATGACTTTGACTGAAGTTCTACTGTTACTTGTTATTGCAGCTGTTTGCGGGGGATTGGGGCGATCGCTCGTTGGCTATACAACAGGCGGATGCCTCGCGTCTATTTTTGTTGGTATTGTGGGAGCATTTATCGGGGTCTGGCTTGCCCGCGAATTAGGGTTACCTATCTTGTTGGCAATTCAAGTTGGAGGGCAAGCATTCCCGGTGATTTGGTCAGTGATTGGATCAGCGTTGTTAACTGTGATTTTGGGGTTGGTGGACAAGTATCTACGAAAACCCTGACGTTTGGAGGAGAGAGAGAGACGAGTATGGCGATCGCCCTTCAAATTTGTGGATTGAGGAAACAATTCGGCCAACACATTGCCGTCAATACCCTGAACCTGGCTGTTCCTGAAGGCACCTTTTACGCATTGCTTGGGCCCAATGGCGCGGGAAAAACTACGACGCTTCGCATGGTAACCGGGCTACTGAAGCCGGATGACGGAGACGCCATTATTTTTGGCCGCAGCATCACCCAACAACCGGCTAAAGCCAAGCGTCTGATCGCGTATTTGCCAGATGAACCGATGCTCTATGGCAAACTTCGTCCCCTTGAGTATCTAGAATTTGTTGCCGGACTTTGGGGTATTCCGGCGACAAAAGCAGAGCCTAAAGCAATTGATCTACTGAAACAGCTCAGTCTCTGGGAGGTGCGGGATGATTTTGCTGAGACCTTTTCTCGGGGCATGAAGCAAAAATTGGCGTTGGCTGGAGCATTTATCCATGAACCCCACCTGATTATTTTGGACGAACCGCTTTCTGGGTTGGATGCATCAGCGGCACGTCTCGTCAAAACTATGTTGAGTGACCACGTGGCCCAGGGCAATACAGTTATTTTCACGACACACACCATGGAAATTGCAGAACGCACGGCTCAGTGTATCGGCATCATCAATCATGGACAGTTGATTGCAGAAGGAACCCTGGCAGACTTGCGCGAAACGCTTCACGGAAAAGGGAGTGACGTTGGCACTGATTTGGAAAGCATTTTCCTAGAGCTAACGGAAACATCCACCAGTAATATTGCAGATCAGCGAATCAAGGAATAATCAGGCATGATGATTGGCGATCGCATCTTCAGGTATCAATTGAAATGGACGAAACCTGGAACACTGGCTTGGCTGCTGGGGCATGAGCTGCGATTGTGGTGGCGAGATCTAAAGGCCAAATGGTTTTTGATGATTTTGGGCCTCATTTCTGGACTGTTAGTGCTGACGATTGCTGTTGTCTGGTTGTTGGCTGGGCGCATCGGTGGGCAAGCTCCGATGATGCTTCCTCATCCGCTGCCTCTATCTTTCCTACAACTTGGGGGCACTGCTTGGCTGTTTTTATTTGTCTATTCCTTTATCCAAGCAATGCAGCAAAGTCTCATCGCGCTGTTTGACCGAGGTGATTTAGATCTATTGGTGTCATCTCCCATTCATCCCAAAACTATTTTTGCTAGCCGTCTGCTGAGTGTATCCATTGAGGTGTTTTTGGGATTCTTGACCCTTATTGTGCCGGCGACGTTCTTGTTTATGCTGATTGGCTGGTTTCAGCTCTTGGGATTGTACCCATCATTATTCGGACTTTGCCTGCTATCGACCAGCAGTGCCATGCTGCTAAATCTGGTTTTAGTGCGCTGGGTGGGAGTAAAGCGAGCACGAACAATGTCGCAGATTTTGACGATGGCGATCGCCGCCGTATTTTTCGTGGGCATTCAGCTGACAAATCTGGCAGTCAATACCTCCGGACAAGATTCAGAGGCAATACCCTTACCGACGCAATCACTCATGGCTAGCTGGATTGGGCCTGAGAGTTTGATGTGGATTCCGGTCAGAGCCATGTTTTTTGATCTCCCGTCTCTTCTGGTCATGGCGTTGCTCAGCGGTGGGATGGCATGGTTCACCATTGAGCTGCTGAACCGTCAGTTTGTTGAAAGTACGCAACATGTTCTCACCACCAAGCGATCGCCTCGCCCATCTGCCCGACGTCCCTTCCGCCAAGGACTAGCCCTCGTTGCACTGACGAAAGAGTGGCGCATTATACTTCGCAGTCCCTATCTTTTATCTCGGACTCTTCTCTCCATTGTCTTTTTGATTCCATTGATGGTGTGGGTGCTCTATGGGCAAGATCCCCGCTCTGGTTTTGATATTAGCGGTATTGCGACCGTTGCCCTCCCAACATCCGGAGCATTTTTGGCGTCAAGCCTCGGAGTGATCTGTATTGCAGGGGAAGAAGCTCCCGATCTGATTAAGTCATCCCCAGTGGGTGGTCAACGTGTTCGAATGTTGAAAGTGTTGGCAATTTTGCTGCCAGTATGGGGCATTTTGGCTGTTTTCTTTCTGATGATGATGATGCGAGGCATTAATGTAACAGCAGGAATTTGCCTGGTCATTCTCTCAACTCTGTGCACAACTGTGATTCGTCTCTGGAATGCGCGACCAATTTCTCTCACAGGGATGATGATGAGGCGACGAGAAAGTGCCTTCAACGATATTATCCTTGGCATTATCGAAAGTATCTTGTTTTTTGTCTGGGTCATTCTGGGGACTCAGGCTAATAGCGGCAACTGGATCGGCGTGGGGGTGATTTTGCTCATGTTAGTCATCATGATGGCGATCGCCTACTGGCGCAGCCAAGCGTTGGGTTCATCGTTAGGATTCTGACTCTCCCCTTATAGGAGCATTACGATATTCAGCCAACCCAAACAAGAGAGTTAAAGGTTTGTATGACGTTGTAATTAATTGAATCGCGTCTACGTTATGAGCCTCTAGATGAGCTTGTAACGTAAGCTGGGAAGATCCCGTTTTAAGATCCAAGCATCTACACAAATATAGAAACTTGAGGTGACATGTCCAATAAAAAAGCAGGGGAGATTCCCCTGCTTTTTTATTGAACTCATTTAGGATGATCGGATCTTCTACTCAGCGCCCTGAGGTAAAAGTTCTCGATCTTCACCAGGTAAAACGGTGATTTTTCCATCCCCATCTACGTCAACAACAGCCGTGCTGCCAGACTGAACACGACCAGAGAGAATCTCTTCTGCAAGAGAGTCCTCAAGCAATCGCATAATGGCGCGACGGAGAGGTCGAGCACCATAACTCGGGTTATATCCTTCTTCAACAAGGCGTTCCTTGAAGCGCTCAGTGACTTCAAGCGTAATACCCTGTTCCAAAAGACGACCGAAGACTTCTTTCAAGAGAATATCGGAAATCTCCTTCACCTCATCCTTCGTGAGCTGACGGAAGACGATAATTTCGTCAATCCGGTTCAAGAATTCAGGTCTGAAGTACTGTTTCAGCTCTTCATTGACAAGTGAGCGAATGCGGGTATATTGAGCATCTGCCTGATTTTCTTCGGAGAACTCGAACCCGAGGCCGCTACCACCCTTTTCAATGACCTTAGAACCGATGTTTGAGGTCAGAATCAGGAGTGTGTTCTTGAAATCAACCGTGCGTCCCTTTGCATCAGTCAAACGCCCATCTTCAAGAATTTGAAGGAGCATGTTGAAGATGTCAGGGTGAGCCTTTTCGATTTCATCAAAAAGAACCACAGTGTAAGGGCGACGACGAACCGCTTCAGTCAGCTGGCCGCCTTCGCTATACCCTACGTATCCCGGAGGTGAACCAATCAACTTAGAAACAGTATGACGCTCCATAAACTCGGACATGTCGAGTCGAATCATCGCCTCTTCAGATCCGAAGAAATAGGATGCCAGAGCTTTGGTTAACTCCGTTTTACCAACTCCTGTAGGGCCTGAGAAAATAAAGCTAGCAATTGGGCGGTTCGGATTTTTTAACCCTACTCGTGCTCGACGAATAGCCCGTGAAACGGCTTTCACCGCTTCATCCTGGCCGATCAACCGCTGATGCAGTGTGTCCTCCATGTGGAGGAGTTTCTCAGACTCAGATTCAGTGAGCTTGTTAACCGGAACCCCTGTCCAAGAAGCAACAATCTGGGCGATGTCCTCTTCTGTGACAACCGGGGATACCTCATCGCCGTTTTCGGCTTCGGTCTTTTTGCTTTGGGCGATCGCCCGAATCTCAGCCTTTATCTCCATTTCCCGATCGCGCAACTCCCCTGCTCGATCGAAATCTTGAGAGCGAACTGCTTCATCTTTGTCTTTTAAGACTTGACGCAATTCCTTGTCTAACTCTTTTGCTGCAGGAGGAAGCTGAGAGTTGATTAAACGAACCCGAGAACCTGCTTCATCAATGAGGTCAATGGCCTTGTCTGGCAGATATCTATCAGAAATATACCGATCAGACAACTTGGCAGCGGCCTCAAGTGACTCATCTAGAATCTTGAGCTTATGGTGCTGCTCATAGCGATCGCGCAACCCATGCAGAATCTCGATTGTTTCATCAACGGTGGGTTCTCCAACCATGACAGGCTGAAAACGTCGCTCAAGAGCGGCATCTCGCTCAATATGCTTTCGGTATTCGTCTAGGGTTGTTGCACCGATACATTGCAGCTCACCGCGAGCCAATGCAGGCTTAAGAATATTAGCCGCATCAATAGCTCCTTCAGCCGCACCTGCACCAATCAGTGTGTGCACCTCATCAATCACCAGAATGACATTACCCGCTTGGCGGATCTCATCCATGATTTTCTTGAGGCGCTCTTCAAACTCCCCTCGATACTTAGTGCCAGCAACCAAAAGACCAATATCTAAGGTGACTACACGCTTTTCCTCCAGAATATCTGGAATATCGCCGTTTGTAATTCGCTGCGCAAGCCCTTCGGCAATGGCTGTTTTACCAACGCCTGGCTCGCCAATCAAAACTGGGTTGTTTTTGGTTCGTCGTCCGAGAATCTGAATGACCCGCTCGATTTCCTTTTGACGCCCGACAACCGGATCAAGTTTCCCTTCTCCTGCCATCTGAGTCAGATTCGAGCCAAACTCATCTAGGGTTGGAGTTTTGGTTCGGCCTTGAGATCCTCCAGCTGAAACCTCAGCTGTCTCACCCAGCATTCGAATGACCTGAGTACGAACTTTAGATAAGTCCACTCCCAGATTTTCTAATACTCGGGCTGCGACCCCCTCTCCTTCACGAATTAGACCAAGAAGGAGATGTTCTGTACCAATGTAGTTGTGCCCAAGCTGTCGTGCCTCTTCGAGAGACAATTCCAGCACACGCTTTGCCCGTGGCGTAAACGGGATCTCTACCGCTACAAAACCAGAACCGCGACCAATGATCTTTTCAACTTCAATTCGAGCATCTTTCAGATTCACGCCCATTGACTTCAGAACTTTAGCTGCTACACCGGTTCCTTCGCCAATTAAGCCGAGAAGAATCTGCTCTGTACCTACGAAATTGTGTCCCAGTCGGCGAGCTTCCTCCTGGGCGAGCATGATTACCTTGATTGCCTTTTCTGTGAAGCGTTCAAACATGATGTGTATTCATCACCTGCTGCGTGCCGGTACGCTGATTCTAGCATAGGGAATCTGGCTGTTAGCTAGCTCCATCGGCAACTAAGAAGGTGATGATTTCCGAACTACGCTTTGTAAAAGCTGGAGCAAATAGGATTGATTCTTCTTAAAGTTTCCTTAAACCATAGGGCTTTCCGGGAAATGATGATCATCGAAGGTGATGTTTTCGTCAAGGGGTTTTCTCGACCATGAACCCTGAAAACTTTAGGAATATATAGGAATCTAAGCGTGCCGTATCGCCCCAAGCTATAAATTGACGAAATTCTTGGTGGAATTTTGACATGATTCTCGTTAAAGCCCTTAAAGATTGGGTAACATTCTGCAATTGGATGACGACATAACGTTTCGTTGATATATTGACGACCTATATCTGAGGATTGAGTTTCACATCCACGCTAAAGCTCCAGCCAGAACGACCAAGCAGGGTATGAACCTGAGCTTTCCATTCTTGTAACTCGTCAAGAAATGTAGGCTTCTGAAGCCCGCCTCTCCAAAGAATGAGTGCATCCTCTCCTGTATCTTTGTAATATTTTTTGCGTACGCCAGCTTCTTTGAATCCAAAGTGCTCATAGAGGGCGATCGCCCCCTTATTTGATGAACTAACTTCTAGAGTGGCTCGCTTCATACCGCGTTGGTATGCGCACTGAAACTGTACCCACAGCAGCAACATACCCAACCCTTGCCGACGAAATTCTGGATGAACTCCCAATAAAGTGATGTGTGCTTCATCAACGATCGCCCAAGTACAGCTGATGCCGATCATGAGCCTTAAATCAGTTTCTCCTTCTGTGTGTTTCTCAAGAGCGAACTCAGGAGGATGACACTGGCTCACCTTATCAAGCGACGATGCATTTGAAGCCGATGCCGATGCCGATGAATACGTTAAAAAAATCAGATCACTGTTAGGGCTCTCTATTTCTCGACGGTAGCCCGACTCAGTCCAAAGCCCCCCAAAACACATCGCATCAAGCCTCAATGTTTCTGGAAGCCATGCTTCCGACAAAGAACTCACTCTTAGAGACGTCATTTTTTGTTGATGCCATTGTCACTAAAGTAATGATGATATGACATACGACAAATGAGTGTAACTAGCTGTAAGTCCCTCGGCACAATTAAA
>JBCCWF010000264.1:0-9181 GCA_039194035.1 Cyanobacteria bacterium P01_E01_bin.6
CTATGAATAAAGAGCTCTTAACAAAACGAGGATCTTGAGATTTTTGCAAAAATCGCACGAAGGCAATGGGTTACAGCCACTATTTTGAACATCTAAGTTGTGCCTTGTGAGACTCAAAAAAGTTTTCTGCACCACTAAGGCAGCCTGCCTCAGCCTGCGTAATTGGAATCAATTTCACTAACTCGTCTTTCACAAAATCGATCTTGTCTGATTTGGCATAGATGTGGGCAACGATAGTAAGGTGGGACATGTTACTTTTCCTTCGTTTGATTAACTTAAGTTTGATTGGCGTTTTGGCCCTGCTCCATGAGGAGCAGGCTGTCGCAATGAACACCACTCGCACTTAAGTTCACGTCGTAGCAAGGCTATCCAACACGGTTTTGCCGATTGCCTTGCCGCTTTCCTGAAATTCGTGGGCAGCACGTAGGTTTTCGACATTAAGAACACCGCCATGGTGGTTAACAGTCGAAAGCAACGTACCGTCGTCTAGAAGCGCCGAAACTCTGTTCAGCAGATTGTGTTGCGCATCCATGTCGTCTGTTTGGAACATCGACCGAGTAAACATAAATTCCCAGCTCAAAGAAAGCGCTTTGCCCTTCAGAGACATGACATCAAGGGCGTCAGGATCATCGATCAGGGCAATATGGCCGCGCGGTTTGATCAGCTCTCGAATGGCTGCGAAATGCTGTTGAGTCTGCGTGAGGGAGGCAACATATCGTGGCGTAATACCCAGCGCCTTCATCTCCTCATCCAGGGGGTTGCGGTGATTGACCACATCATCAGCCCCCATCTTTTCAACCCAAGCGCGGGTATCATCTCGCGATGCTGTAGCAATCACTGTCAACCCCGTAAGCTTTTTAGCGAGTTGGATGAGAATCGAACCGACCCCGCCAGCACCACCAATCACCAGTAGCGATTCACCAGTCCCTTCACCTTCTTTAAGTCCGAAACTATCGAACAGAATTTCCCAGGCCGTAATACTAGTTAGCGGCATGCCAGCGGCGTGTGCGAAATCCAGCGACGATGGTTTTCGGCCAACAATGCGTTCATCCACCAGGTGGAATTGAGCATTGGTTCCAGGGCGGGTGATGTCGCCCGCGTAGAATACCTCATCGCCAGGTCGAAACCGGGTCGTTGCTGAACCGACCGCTTTGACAATGCCAGCCGCGTCAAAGCCCAGAATACGAGGCCCGCCGTCTGGTTGTGCATTGGCGCGTACTTTTACGTCGACTGGATTAACTGAAATTCCTCGAACCTCTACAAGCAGGTCGTTCGGCTCCGGCTTCGGGATATCCGTTTCAAATTCGATCAGGGCGTTCTCCGCTGAAATTGGGCCTGCATCTGTATAACCAATTGCTTTCATTACTGCTATTCCCTTTCGATTTGTAGACGTATTAAGTACCTGGACGTCATGAAAACCAACACCCCAAATCCTGTGCCGCCCGCGCAGCAGGCGGCACAGGATTTGGACGGTTACGGTTGATGATGGCTAGCTACTTACCAGCATAATAATTATTTGGATAAAGAAGATAAATAGGCTTTCGACGAAATGATAATTCGGATATTTTTGATAAATGGATATCTTATCGCTCCGTCTATTTCTGAGGATTGCGGCGCTCGGTGGCGTCTCGGCAGCAGCGTACGATCTCTCCCTATCACCTGCCAGTGCGAGTGCCCGTCTCGTCAAACTTGAGGCAAAGGTTGGGTTTCGTCTGTTCAACAGAACGACTCGAGCCATATCCTTGACAACCGATGGTGAATCGTTTTTGCCCTATGCGCAACACATGATAGAAACCCTAGAAACCGGACTCAGTGCCGTCAAAGGACAGGGGGCAGAAGCTGAGGGGCTATTGCGAATCACCATGCCTGGCTCCTTTGGGCGCATGTATATCATCCCAGCCTTGGCCGATTTTCACGCCTGTCATCCGCTCGTCAGCCTTGATTTACGTCTATCGGATGAAGTCCTGGATGTGGTCGAGGGTGCTTATGATCTGATTATTCGGAATGCACCGTTGGCGGATAGCAGCCTGATTGTGCGCAAGCTAGCCGCTGACCGTCGGCTGCTTGTGGCTTCTCCCACCTATCTCGAACAGCATGGTGTTCCCTCAACGCCTGACGATCTCGCAACACATCAATGCGTCATCCTGGCTGAGAACAATCGGTGGAAATTTGAAAACGAGCAAGTCATTAGTGTTCCGCGCTCATTTGTTGTCAACGATGGTGAGGCCGTGCGCAAACTAATTGAGCAGGGGATGGGGATTGGCCTAAAGTCAGTCTGGAATGCTAGCGAAAGTTTGCAATCTGGGCTGCTCGTTGAGGTACTGCCGGAATTTCCCCTAGTCGCAGAAACCTCTATATGGCTCCTCTATCCAAGTCGCCGGATCATTGCACCGAAAGTTCATGCCATGATTGATTTTTTACTCGAACGATTCCAGCCTGTTCCGCCTTGGGAGTACTAGCAAAACCTGAACCACAGAGCGGTTCAGGTGATCCGGAACATCAATGAATCGGTAGTTTATGACTATAGCGCTGTGCGGATTGATTCAGTACGGTGATGTGGGGCGCGCCGCGCCCCACATCACCGCTTTTGTATTTGACGCGGTTGCATACTGCTATATTTCTCCTGATACATTTCTAAATGAATAAACGTTCAAACAACGATGCAAAATTGGACGATAGAGAACTGGGGCGATCGCCCATTGAGATACTCTAAACGGGGATGCTCTAATCACTCCTTTGGCCATGCGGCTTAGGCCAGTGCTTAACTGCAATCCCGCTCCCAGGCTCAGAAACAGAACCTTGTTGCCCACTTTATCTAGCCGAAACATCATGGCTTCTTCCCCCCAATCCAATTCTCCGCCCTCTGCAAATCCGGCTCCTGACGCCCAAGCCGAATCTCAGATTGCTGCCCATCCCGGTCGCGACATTGGCGGGGGACTGCCGGTGATTCAGTATTGGGCCAACCACACCCTAGCTCCGGAAGGCCCGAAAGTTTGGCACGCCCTATTCCACAAAAGTGCCTGTCTCTCCTGTGCCTGGGGGACCGGGGGCCAAAAGGGTGGCTTTACCAACGAGGTGGGGGAAGGCTTGCAGCGCTGCATGAAGAGTATGGAAGCGATCGTTGCGGAGGTGCAGCCGGGTGTGGAGCCGCACTTTTTTGAGCAGCATTCTATTGAGGCGTTGCAGCAGCTCACCTCCCAGGAGGCCGATCGCCTCGGACGGCTGAGCTTTCCGGTCATCCGACGGGCGGGGCAGTCCCACTACGAGCGCATCCGGTGGGAGCAGGTTTATGACCTGGTGGAAGCAGCTTTTCGTCAACCAGCGGAGCGGGTCGCCTCTTACAGTTCTGGGCGATCGTCCAATGAGGCTGCTTACCTGCTGCAATTAATGATGCGGGTCTTGGGAACCAATAACCTGGCGGACTGCTCCGACCTCTGCCATCGACCCTCCACCAAAGGATTGGCACAGGTCTTGGGTACGGGGACGTCCACCGTGAGTCTGGAAGACCTGCAGCAATCGGACTGTGTGGTGTTGGTCGGGTCGAATGCGCCGGCCAATCATCCTCGATTGATGAATGAGCTGATTAAGTTGCGCGATCGCCAAGGCCGCATCATCGTCGTCAATCCCGTACGCGAAGTGGGCTTAGTCAAATTTGGTTCCCCCGCCTTTCCGGTCAAGTCCCTGGTGCCGGGGTCTGATATCGCCTCGTTATTTCTACAACCCGTGCCTGGTAGCGACGTAGCATTGTTTGTGGGCATTCAGAAGTCTTTAATTGAACGGGGGCAGATCGATCGTCCCTTCCTCCAGGCCCATACCGTTGGCTGGGAGGCGATTGTGGCCCAGACCCAGGCGACTGATTGGGCGGAGATAGTGGCCACCTGCGGCATCTCCCAAGCCGACATTGAACAGGCGGCCACCCTGATTGCCGAGTCCAAGCGAGTCGTGTTTGCCTGGGCCATGGGCATTACCCACCAGGCCAATGGCGTTGAGAATGTCTTCAGTTTGGCGAATACCGCGCTCTTGACTGGCAACCTGGGCAAAGCCGGAACCGGGGTGATGCCGATTCGAGGACATTCTAATGTGCAGGGGTTTGGTTCCATGGGCGTCAAGAATGAATTGCAGACGCCACTGCGGCAGGCGCTGGAAAAATTGCTGGGGCGATCGCTCAACCGCGACCCCGGCTATGATGCCCGTTCCCTAATTGAAGCAGCCGATGCCGGCAAGGTGGATACGCTCCTTTGTCTGGGCGGCAATCTCTACGCTGCGAACCCAGACCTGACCCAAGCAAAGCGAGCCTTAGGCCAGATCGACACGGTGGTTTACCTAGCGACCAAGCCCAACCTAGGGCATTTCCATGGGCTAGGACGACAGCAGACGCTGATTTTGCCGGTTTTCAATCGCTTTGAAAACCCCCACAAAACCACGGTGGAATCAGGCAATAACTTTGTGCGGCTGAATGATGAAGGTAAGTCCCACCTGGACTCGGCGGATCTAGTGGCAGAGGTTCATTTTCTGGCAGAGTTAGCCCATCGGTTACATGGCGATCGCCCCATCAACTGGCGCAAACTGCAAGACCCACGCTATGTACGTCAACTGATTGCCCAGACCATATCGGGCTACGAAAAAATTGGCGACATTGATCAGACAAAGGAAGAGTTTACAATCTCCGGTCGTATCTTCCACCAGCCCCAGTTTCCGACCCCCTCTGGTAAAGCAGAAATGCAGCCGACGCCGCTGCCCCAGCTCACCTTGCCCAAGCCGGAGGATTTTGGCATGACGAATATGACGCGGGGATTAGTAGTGGCACTGATTACGGGGCGGGGCTACGGCCAGCACAATACGGTGGTCTATCGCACCGCCGATAAGTATCGCGGCATGCCCCATCGCAACTGCATTTTGATGCATCCATCGGATATGGCGGGGGCCGGGCTAGACAATCATCAGCGGGTGACGGTACAGGGTGAGGCGGGACGATTGACAGACGTTGAGGTAATTGCTGGAGCGATTCGGCGGGGGGCGGCCTTGATGTTTTATCCCGAGGCGAATGTATTGATGAAAGGAGTGGTTGATCCGAAGTCGCGAACGCCAGCCTATAAGCGAGTGCCGGTGTTGGTGTATTCCTAATTTGCTGTCTAATTCCCTAAATTCGGGATGTTATCCGTCAAATGAAAAGGTGTTAGTCAAGACTAGTCTGCTTGAGCGATCGCCCAAACAAGCAACCATTAATCCTTAACCAACACCTTCAATTGTTGAGAAAGCTTCTTCAATCTGAAAATGCAAACAAAGAGGCTTTCATGATATTACGACAACTAAAAACAGCACAATCACCGAAAATTCTTATTTCGTTGACGCATCGTTTTTGTTATCTGCTTCCACCGACGTTTCGTGTTTTGACGAGCATGGCCATCCTGTCGTCGTGCGATCCACTGGTGCTCTCGCTGGAGCTTTTGGTAGCTCTGTAACCGTTGAGGATCGAGGGTGCCGATGGCGATCGCCTCCTGCACTGCGCATCCAGGCTCCATATGATGCTGACAGTCATGAAACTTACAGTCTTCCGCTAGGGCTTCGATATCCCCAAAGGTTTCCTGTAAGCCGGACTCCGCACTCCAGAGCTGGAGTTCACGCATCCCCGGTGTGTCAATGAGTAAGGAACCAGATGGCAACGGTAAAAGCTGACGAAGAGTGGTAGTATGCCGCCCTCGACTATCATCTGCCCTCACCGTCTGAGTAACTTGTTGTTGATGTCCTAGCAAATAGTTGGCCAGGGTAGATTTGCCTACGCCTGACGAGCCAATGAGCGCCACGGTAAAACCGTGGCCCAAGTAAGCATCGAGTTGTTCTAACCCTTGACCAGTTGCGGCACTAATGGGATGAATCGGCACCCCGACCGCAATGGATTCAACTTGGGCGATCGCCGTATCTAAGTCAGCACACATATCTACCTTATTCAGAACGACGACTGGAGTTGCACCACTCTCCCAAGCCGTTACCAAATAGCGCTCAATGCGGCGGACATTAAAGTCACCATCCAGTCCCGATATGAGAAGCACCGTATCCACATTGGCCGCAATAATTTGTCCTTCTGTCGCAGTCCCAGCCACCTTCCGCACAAACTGGCTTGTGCGGGGTAACACCTGATGAATCGTCGCTAAACTGTTTTCCCTAGGGGGAGCAACGACAACCCAGTCTCCAACAGCCGGAAACATCAATGGGTTTTCTGCATGATGCCGAAAATGTCCGGTGACGTGAGCATCTGCTTCACCTGTTTCCATGTAAATCCGATACGTGCCACGATGTTCTGAGATGACACGGGCCGCGACGAATCCCGTCTGACCAAAGGGTACAAACGCTAAATCAATGCTGCTGCCTGAGCACCAGCCAAAATTACTTAAGTTCAATGCTTTGTCCTCAAAGAAACCAATTGCAGGGCAAGGTTCTGAGAGAGTATGTGGGAATGCTTCTTGTCGAAGCTGCCTCTGACCTTGCCGATTAAACGAAGAGTTGTGTAGAGTTTGTGACCGACTCAGCCATAGGAAACCTCCTTAGGTTTATTAGCAGAAACCTCTTCAGGCTAGCAAAGAATACGTGGAATTGGTGACCCGATCATTAAACGTAAAATAGGATGCCAGTCCACAACCAACACAATACGGTGGTCTATCGCACTGTAGATAAATATCGCGGTATGCTCCATTGCAACTGCATTTTGATGCATTCAGCTGCATTCATCAGATGTGGCCGGAGCCGGGTTAGACAATCATCAGCGGGTGATGGTGCATGACTTGGCAACGTTCTCAAAATTGAAACAGGGAGAACATACAACGGTCAATCCCTGGAGAAATCGCTGAATTCTTGACCTAACAGGAAACAAGTTGTTTGATCATAAGTGTGTTGTCTCGTGGTCAAACGATGAGAATCCTTCTAGTCGATGATGACGAACCTTTAATGGAGACACTGGCAGAAAACTTGATTCGACAACGCTATGCTGTCGATCTGGCCATTGATGGTGAAACCGCTCATGAGTTCTTGGCACTCTTCTCCTACGACCTCATTGTTTTAGATATGCTGCTGCCGGATATTGACGGTATTTCTCTGTGCCAGCAGGTTCGCCAGCACGGCTTCAACAGTCCCATTCTGATGTTGACGGCGAGAGATTCCAGCATGGACAAAGTCCATGCATTGGATGCTGGGGTTGATGACTACGTGGTCAAACCGTTTGATTTTGATGAGTTGTGTGCTCGCATCCGAGCGCTGCTGCGTCGAGACAGTCAAGCCCCAGACTCTGTCCTCACTTGGGGTGATCTGAGCTTGCACCCAGACACATTTGAAGTCTTCTACGGAACTCAAAAACTTCGGACGACTCCAAAAGAGTACGCCATGTTGGAGCTATTTTTGCGCCATACCAATCGAGTGTTTAGTCTCGATGCCATTATTGAGAATCTTTGGTCATTTGACGATCCACCCAGTGGCGACGCGGTGAGGACTCATATCAAAGGATTACGGCAAGAACTGAAGGCTGGTGGTGCTCCCAAAGATTTCATTGAAACCGTATATGGTCTGGGATATCGACTGAAACCTCCAACGTCTTCAACGCCTCCAGATCTTACTGATTCAGAGTCGAAGAGTCTCAAAAAATCCTCGCAACCTAAAATTGCAGCAGCAGTTTCTAAGATGTGGGAAACCCATCAAGATACGATGCAGGAGCGCCTGAGTGTACTAGAAGCAACGGCGGCGGCATTGGATGTCGGAAAATTGGGGTCGAAGCTTCAGCATGCAGGGCGATCGCACGCTCACAAGCTAGCAGGTTCTCTGGGATGTTTTGGGTTTTGGGAAGGGTCTCGCCTTGCCCGAGAGTTAGAGCATTTACTCCAACTTGAAGTCCCGTTAAGTAACCAACATGCTTCAAAAGTCTCAACGCTCGTCCAAAACTTACGCCAGAACTTAAATCATGACCCCAGTCATACGGTCATTTCAGAGGCGATCGCCAGTGGCCCTCAACTGTTGGCGATTGGCGCTGACGAATCGTTGAACCCCATCCTGGCCGCTGATGCATTGACGGTTGGCATGCAATGCTCTGCCTGCTCAGATGTTGCTCAAGCCCATGCCATGCTTCAGACTAATCCTCCCAACGGAATTTTGCTATGGCTTGATGAGAGCAAGATGCCCGATACGATGAAATTGTTAGAGGCGATCGCTCAGCATTCAGACCCGATTCCAACACTCGTTATCACTGACATTCAAGATTTTCAGCAGCGGTTGCAGCTTGTGCAGCATGGCGTGGATCACATTCTTCCAGCGTCAGCAATGCCTCAACACATCATCCGGGCGGCTCAGCAAGCCTTACAAACAGCACGCGCGGCGATCAAGATCGTAATTGTGGATGATGATCCCCAAATTCTTGACTTTCTGAAAACGGTGTTGACCCCGTGGGGACTTCAACTCACAACAGTAGACAATCCCGATCATCTCTGGAATACGCTGGAGACCGTTCACCCCGATCTTCTGATTCTGGATGTGGAGATGCCCCAGGCAAATGGGCTAGATCTGTGCCAAGTCCTTCGAGCAGATGAACGGTGGCAACAACTCTCGATTCTGTTTTTGACGGTGCATGAAGATACCCATACCAAGCAACAGGCATTTACGGTCGGTGCAGATGATTTTGTCAGCAAATCAGCGATCGCCACAGAATTGCCTACCCGAATCTTCAATCGGCTCCGGCGATCGCCACCCTCAGCGCTATAGATGCAGGCTCGTCTCTATACTGCAGGGCAGTATAATGCAGGGCAGTCTTTATAGTGAACAGACCCTAAAACTGAATCGAGCTTCACCCGAATGACCCAGTGAGCGTTTAAGACAATGATTGTTATCTGCTCAAGGTGCGATCGACATTTATGATTCAGATACTTCAGAACGCGTTGTGTGAGACTTACATTTTTAAACCAATAGAAAAATTCCATTCCGTTGCTCCCAATATCTGCACCCGTAACATAGGGAAACAAGTTGAGGAATTTGTGAAGAAATACCATGATTATCGACACGGCTGGCTTGCACTAATGTATAGCGGTATGCAACCGCGTCAAGTACAAAAGCGGTGTTGTGGGGCGCGCCGCGCCCCACAACACCGGACCTAAACAACCCCCACCGCCCTATAAGTACGTAACCACGACGTCTAGTCTAAATAATC
>JBCCWF010000265.1:0-9147 GCA_039194035.1 Cyanobacteria bacterium P01_E01_bin.6
ACCTCTAAAGAGCAGATTTCAGCCCTGGGTTCTTTCCTAAGGCTAGGTTGCTTCTAGGAGACCGGTTCCTTTCCTTTCCTTTGATTCGTTTGCATGATCAACGAATACCGACTTCCTAAGCAACATCGCGACAGCTTAAGAAGGGCAATCGTTCATGTGGGAGTTAGCCTAAGCTCTGTGGACAGTATCCCAGTCCTGCGACAAAATGCTCTCGAAAATGTTTAATTTCTTCAGGCTGGGGAATCCCATGGGACAAAATGACAACATTATGGCGATCCATGGCTAATGTCGTAGGACAACCTGCATCCAGATCGGTGAGTGCTTTGCTAACGATTGGAGGAGCATGGTAGCGTAAGCCATTTTCGTTTAGAAATGCCATACAGTCTTTAATGAGAGCGTCTTCCAATGATGAATCAAACCTCAGACGAACCAGCCAACGATCGTTTAAGAAAATAACGGTTGTGAGTTCAAGGTGCGATCGCCATTGTCTCAGCAAATAACCAAGGACTCGTTGCGTCAGACTCGCATTTTCAAAGCAATATAAAAATTCCATGTCTTTACAGTCCACCTTGCGTCAGTCTTAGACTAGGGAAAAATCTTGAGGAACTTGTGAAGAAGTATCACTATATTCAAAAAATTTTGTTATGAAAGCACTAAAACTTGCTTGAATATGCACAACATATAGACCATCTCACGGCGACCATCTCACGGCTTATACCGTAAGTCGGGAAATTTTTAAGAAGGAGGGGTTATATAAGGAGGGGTTATAGAGTATTCCGCGCCTCAATCTCCCGTTAAATTTTCCCCAGCCTAAGCTGTAAGGCAAAAAATGTATCATACAATACAGAAGGACATCGTTCATGTCTTTGGTTGAATTCTCTATACATAGTGATACGAGTTACGAGTGATGGTGGCTTAGAGAATGATTCAGAGAGACGGAAGTAAGGACTCATCCTGAAGGAACGCGCCTCGGAACACTTCAATGAGGCATAGACAATGAAACTCACCTATCGCGGCGTTAGCTATCCCTACACACCAACCCAACGTCTGCCCAGCGATCCTATTGTTGCACTGGGAATCTATCGAGGGGTGCTGATGCCATTTCGTTCGACTGTTGATATTCCAGAACAATTCAGGTTCACCCTCACATGGCGAGGCATTCCATATCGTCGAGAAGCGCAGCAGGAATGGGGGCAAGTATCTGCGAATATGAGGGTAGATGAAGCGGCTTTTGCAACACCATCAACGGTGAGGCAAGAGGGTATGACGGCTGCGATCAAGACCCCAGCCGCAGCCCCTAAGGTAAGCGTGATTGAACAGGCACGGAACCTTGCTGTGCAGCACCATCAAAAAACTCGACAGCGTGAACAGTCCATGCTTGTGCGTCTCAATGAAGACGTTGGTCTTCCCTCTGAAGATGCTGCTCACTATGAAAGCCACATCCAAGGAAAGATTCCTCACGATTTTTCTGGGTATGACCGTAGCGCCGCAGCGATGAGTTAGTCGTTGCAGCGTTTCGCTTCTATTGAGCCTATGCTGAATCTCTTACAAACGACATGCGTGTTGCCTGATTTTGATGCAGGTTGCTGAGAAAGGCAAAGAAGGTCGCGATTGTGGTGTGCATGAGGACGTTTCTCATCTGCCTAATTGTGGTGCCTAATTGTGGTGGTGAAGACGAATTAAGCATGAGGTCACGGCGCGGTTGGCGGTGACGTAGCCGCCTCGAATGCTGATTTCAACGCGATGAACATATAACCATAGTGCTCCACAAGGAATATTGAGGACTGTTTAATCCGGCCGCTAAGAATTTGAAGACCAAGCGCTAGTTTAGCTCTTGGTCTAATTCATTTGGCATCTAGATTCGACCGGAACTCACCCTCGACAACAAACATAATCGCTTGCGGGGAAGAGGTTGATTGCGACGGTCGCATTGAGAGAAAAAGGGCTGATTACCTGGATCGTTTTAATCCCCTTGCGGGTAAGAGGTTGATTGCGACTACGTGAAGAACTTAGGGAAATCACGGAATTTTCAGTTTCAATCCCCTTGCGGGGAAGAGGTTGATTGCGACTCGGTAGCGGACAAGTTCGGGGCCGATCCTAATGGTTTCAATCCCCTTGCGGGGAAGAGGTTGATTGCGACCCTGTGCAGTATCTCGGCTACTGCTGAAACTTCGGGTTTCAATCCCCTTGCGGGGAAGAGGTTGATTGTGACTCCGTAGCTTTCAAATCTTTGAAAATCGGTTCTACGAGTTTCAATCCCCTTGCGGGGAAGAGGTTGATTGCGACGGCAGGAGCCTAAAACTCTTGACCCACCACAGTCTCACGGCTCACTTGCGCGAACCCAAACCGTTTCAGACTTGAAACACTAGTTGAGCCATGAAACGAAATCGACTCAACGTCTGAAACACTTGCTTCACATAGGATTCGGCCCTTGCGCGGATCTCCTATCATGCGTCAAACGCGGAAACCCACCATTCATAAGCCATTGACTGTCATTAGCAGCACCTGCTCCCAACAACACCCAATCACCCGCGCAACCTATCACGTCATACCAAACCACCCTCGCGGCTGAGAGCATCAAGCAACAAGCCTAAACCCATTCGCCTGTGCAGATATGCGTCATCCTATGCAGACAGACCCAATTTAATTGTCAAGGTGCTATTGGGAGAAACATTTCCCAACTCCCCATAGCCTACCGCGATTTTCCCAGAACCACCCCTCATGTCAGAAAAGCTTTGCAATATCCGTTAATCAGGAAACCGAAAACAGCCATCAGCAAGGATAGCGAATAACGACTTGCGGGAAAACAGGGATGAAACACGCGTTGAGGAGCCGTCATGAATCGTGGGGTTCAGCGCTCAAATCCACGAGGATCAACAAAACTATGCACTTTTCAAGGGTCAGGCGAGCTGATCGTTAGAATTCTGGTCGTTAGGATTCTGATCATTAGGATTCTGAACGTTAGGATTTAGCACCCGCCGTTGCCACCCATCCCCGCACCTCCGTATCTGTGAGCGGACGTTCAAGCTTCATATATTCCGCTTTGGCCGCCATCAGCAAGTGCTTCATCATCACGGGTTCATCGTCTTCCGCCGCCATAAAAGCTGCATTCACCGCAATATTGCGAATATTACCCCCGGCAACATTGAGCTGAGCCAGCTTCTCGGGCACCAGTCCCTCCGTGGGCGTTTTTTTCGGAAACACTCGCCGCCAAATTTCTGTCCGCTGAGTCGCATCGGGAAACGGAAACTGAATCACAAATCGCAGCCGCCGCAGAAATGCCGTATCCAACGCGCTTTTTAGGTTTGTCGTGAGAATCGACAGCCCTCGATACGACTCCATCCGCTGGAGTAAATAGCTGACTTCCACATTCGCATGGCGATCGTGCGAATCTTTGACTTCGCTTCGCTTGCCAAACAATGCATCAGCCTCATCAAACAGAAGAATCGCCCCACCACTCTCGGCTGCATCAAACACGCGCCGCAAATTTTTCTCCGTTTCCCCAATGTACTTACTCACCACCGCACTCAAATCAATACGGTAGAGATCCAAATTCAGCTGCTTGGCCAACACCTCCGAGGCCATCGTCTTTCCGGTGCCGCTTCCTCCCGCAAACAGGGCACTGGTTCCCAATCCTCGCTTGCTCTTGCCCCCAAATCCCCACTCGTCATACACGCGCGATCGCTGGTGAACATGACCAGACAGTTCTTTCAAAATCTGGATCTGAGTGTCTGGCAGCACTAAATCTGTCCAGTCGGCACTACAGTCAATCCGCTGGGCCATATCCTCAAGACGAGGCCGAGCTTGAGACCGACAGGTATCCCACAGATTTTTGGCGAGGGTTTGAACGGGATCCACATCCGCATCCTGGTCCGATCGCTCCCATTCGGCTCTCACTTTTGAGCAGGCTGCTTGAATAGCCGGCCCCGTGAGATTGAATTGGGCAACCATCCGCTCAACCTGTCCATTCAGCTGGGTGTGCAACGCATCCCCTAAGGCCGCTTGCCAGATTTGATGCTGTTCATGGGACTCCGGCGCATACACATCAAACGTCAGCATGGGTCGCTGACGGGCATGACGGCGATCGCTACTGGTGAGAATGACGGGACTGCGGAGGGACTCGCTGAGGTAGGTGATGGCTCCGTCACGATTCACATCCGTATCCTCCAACTCATCACACTCAATCATGAGCGCATTTCCCACCAACGCAGCCTCTCGTTCCCAAATGTGCCGAAACTGCACCAAATCACTGAACTGAGTCGGCACCGCATAGCCCGGAAAAGTGTAGAGATGCAGCCCTGCAAAATGACAAGCCGTAGCGGCGATCGCCCGCTTGCCCGCGATTTCATTGCCACATAGTTGAAGAATGGGCAAACTTGCCACATCCCCATCCAGCGACCAGGCCGCGACCATTTGTTCCGCCAATCCCCAATGAGACAACACTAAGTCATCGTCAAATTCTACGGGTTCCACGAATCCCAACAATCGTTCATCCATGTGCAGCACGCCGACTAGATAGTGCAACACCCATTCATCAATGCGGAGGGGACTAAAGGTAAGACTCGCTCCAGTTCCTACCTCCAGTAATTTCCATCGTCGCAGAGGAGCCATCGGCGTCAGCGCACTCCAATGGGCATCTTGAAGAACCGCTAATGCAAGACTAAAGGTTGGATACGTTCGTTGGGCATCTCCCTGAGCTGCAGCACAGAGAATGCGAAAGCTCGCATCTAACTCGATGCCAGCACAAAGCAATAGAAGATCTCGCTCGAATGGGCTGAGGCAAAAGCCGTTACAAATTTGGTCAAGTGCAGAGGGAGACGCATGGCGGGATGACGGGATAGAAGGGGATGGAGCCGAATCGGGGGGAGAGATATCTTCCGTGATCAAGTCAGGATCAGCATGGGCCATGAGCAACTGCCGAAGACGGGCCAGGTGCGTCATCAAGGTTTGGTGATTATCGATTTGCCAGTCTGTGGATACGGTCATGGCTGAATTTGTACTCTGGGATTGATATACCAGTTGAACGTGGCACTTGTCGGGGTTTGATCGATCGCTAGCAAGCTCTCCGCTCCGTTGATTTGAATACGAACGAGATAGTTACCCGGCTCGATGCGATTGAGGGTGAATTGAAGGGTTTGAGTGGTCTCACTCCGCCCTGACGCTTTTTCCATATAGGCATCGGCATCTTGACGAGACCATTCATTCAAAATCAAAATGGCACGCTGCGTTGGGTCAACAGGCTGAATCGTTTCAACCGTAATCACAGCCCGACATAGGTCATGGCCGACGGATGCCACCGACGACACCTGGACGGAGGCAATGGTGGGTCTGAGGACAAACGAGGCGAGATTGGACTCTGCGCCGTCATAGCCACCATGGAGCCGCTCTTCCCCCCGAGGATGCACCACTTGCACGCTCTGCACCCCAGCTCGAAGCACCCCTGCGGGCACAGACGGCAACGATAGCTGAATCTGAGACGACGTCACGGCTGTCGGTTCTACATCAATATCAGCAATGCGAACGCGCACAGAATCGTGATAAAGATTGCGTCCGGTAATGGTGATCGTGCTGTCTAAGGTAATGGGTTGAAACCCGCCAGAGGCAGAAATGACCCGATCCACAACCAATTGTCGGAACGGCACGATACTGGTTCGACGTTCTCGAATGGGAAGAGGTCGCTTGCCCAATTCCTCCCCTTCAATGAGCACGACCGTTGCTTTGTAGGTCAACGACAGCGCGTAGGGAGTTTGGAAAAATACCGACCAAATTTTCGATAGGTTTTCCACTGAGATTTCTGTCGGCACAATGCGAACAGGCTCCAACTGTTCTGATAAATCGGCATCCGCTAAAAATCCAAAGGTGGGGTCAGAGACCGTTTCTCGCAACATCTCAGGAGTCAGTGCATATACGCTTTGAAACGTTCGAATAACGCTGCCAGCCAGCCGTTGGGGTTCCATATCCGCATCGCTACCATAGAAAGAGAGCAGAAACTGGAGATCGGAGGCAACGAGCGATCGCTTCACCAGATCACGAGCCGGGCGGCGAATGGGTTGTTCTGCAGAGGTATAGGCTGGGTTGGGGGTGATGAGATAGAGATAGATGTTGACTCCGGTCTCCATCAGTCCTCCTTCGAGGCTATTCGGACGCGCAGCCGTAACCCGTGCACCGAAGACATCTTCCTGCACAGCAGCTTGCAAAATACGCTGAAGCGTAGCCGTCACGGCGGCGATCGCCAAGTGGTTGCTCATGGGGCAGTAGTAGGAATAGGAGGGGCGAAGGGCTTGTATGGTAAGACGGGATGCTCCCCGGCCTGAGTGAGAAACCGGGTGAGGGACGGATTATGCAGCAGACAATCCGAGTTTGAGAGCTTTGATAATGGCCTGAGTGCGACTCGTGACCGACAATTTCTGAAAAATAGCCGTCAGATGGGCCTTCACCGTGGCAACAGTGATGTACAGGTGAGAGGCAATTTCATCATTAGAAGCTCCTTGAACCAACCAGTGCAAGACATCTTGCTCTCGTTGCGTGAGGTTGAGTTTATGTGCCGTTTGTTGCGATCGCCCACTGTAAAACCGAAACAGTCGAAAGAACCCAGCTGCGACCTCAGGCGACAGATAAATCTGATCATCAAGCACGGCTTCAATCGCTTCAAACAGATGAACAGAAAGATGGTTTTTGAAAATATATCCATTAGCCCCAGACTGCATGGCTCGAAAGACCCATTCATCTTCCTGATGGCCAGATAAAACGAGTACCTTTCCACCAAAGGAGGTGTTCTTGAGTTCGGTCAACAACTCCACTCCGTCCTGAAACGATAGCTCCAAATCCAGCAATACCAGCATTGGTCGCTGGGTTTGAATCAATTGAAGAGCCTGGGGAATCGTTGCTGCTTCACCTACGATTTCAAATGTTTTGAGAGGATTGGCACGATAGAACGTTAATAATGTCCGTACACCCTGCCTGAATTTTGCATCATCATCGATGAGCAAACAGGAAATCGGAAGAACTGCTTGATGACGCGTTGGGACTTGAAGGAGGCAATTCGCAACATTCATGGCTTTCAAAAGTTAGTGTTCACGCCCTGACCCGGTTTTACTTTGCGAATCAGTCAGTATCTCAGGTTGTGGATGGAAATTGTGGATTAGGGCGATCGCCTTAAACATCAAAGGGGTCTTTGCCATCCCCGCCACCACAGCACATCCCGAGGAAATTCGCATTTCTAAGGTTCCCGAGTTAGTTCGAATCGCTCGGATTGATAAGAAACTTAGTACTTGACGTGAAGCTATCCCTTGCAGCGACGGCAAGTAGCTTTTCAGCACTACCCAGATCTCTAGACCTCTTACAATATTCGGCTCACGATGTGCTGCTGAATCAACTTATGCTTCGAGATGTTGGGGTGTGACCGGGGAGTTTGCTCTAGGTTCTGCAAACATCGGGCAATTTTCCTCGCAAGGGCTTTATCGGCGTTAACGTAAACTTTTTGGGCATCAGGATGGAGAAAAACTTCATACATCGGAGCGAAGGTTTCTCCAACTGGTGTAGTGGCCTCTAGGGGTTGCTTGAGTTTGCTTCACTCGCTCTAGTAATCCAGGAATTGCCAAAAGTTCTTGGGTCGCAGTTTCACTGGCTGATTTTTTTCTAAGCATCTATTGCATTCAACACGTCATAGTAAATGAGAACTTTGCGCCACCATTGGGTAAGTTTTGAACCCAGCACCGCCCTTGATGATCCAGCACAATCTTTCGGACGACAGCAAGTCCAATCCCAGTTCCGCCTTGACGATGAGAATAAAAAGGTGTGAACACGTTATGCAAATCTTGGTCAGGAATCCCTGGCCCCTCGTCAGAAATCTCAATCAACACCTCTTCTTGAAATCGTTGCCAGTGACAGGTAATCGTTCCGCCAACTGGACTGAAGTGAATCGCATTGTGCAACAGATTGCTAAACACCTGCTCCACTTGCCAGCGATCGCACCATAGTTCAGCAGGGTGAGATGGATTCGCGACATGAATCTGCTTTTCCTCCAACCAAGGGTGCACCCGATCCACACTTTCGGCCCACATAGACCGCAGCGAATGATGGTCGAGGTTGAGTTTATTGTGCAATCCACAATCTGCCAGTTGATGAATGTGATGCTCTAGATCAGTCGCAGCACCATGGAGTTGAGTCAGGTGCGATCGCACGTTTTCTTCAACAGGCGCATCAAGCAACACATCGGCATACAGCTCAATCAGAGCAAGAGGTTGGCGCGCCTGATGAGACGTATACTGAATCACCTGCTCTAAGAGTGCAATCTTGGCGTGTTGACGCTGAATGTCTTGCTCCATCAGCACGTGCTGCTTAAGCGCGCTAATGCAAACTCCAAGCCAGCTTATCTCATGTGACGTGAGAGGTTGAGGCATTTCAACCAGTAAATAATCAAAATCTGGAGCTTGCTCAGCGATAAAACATCCGTACAGATGAGTGGGCGATGGAGAAAAAGATGACCGGAGGCACGGCTCGGTCAACAACGAACCCTCGTGAGCCAAATGGCTCTGCCCCGAATGAGTCGATACTGTAGAGGGCAAAAAGCGAGACAGCGGTCTGATGCTGTTCGTTGCTTGTTCGTTGCCTTCGGCACGAAAAGCCCTCGACAGGAACATCAGTTCAGTCCTCGAAAAATTCGGCAATTTCTCGGGAAAGGAAGCACGACAAACCACGCGATCCGCTTTCGCGTCCCAGTGAATGAGAGCGAGAGTTTCTGCATTAAGAGCAGCCGCTGCTTGCTTCAATTGGGCGGCCAGAGCCGCTGGTTTTATTCCCGTTGACTCGGACAATGCAGTTGACTGAGTGATATCCCTGTGACTCTGAACCACTGCCCATACCTCGCCATAAACGTAATGTGATCAAGTCATTCAGATGACGACTCTAAAAACTTGCTCGCTGCTATAACGATAATCAAGCCCAAGTCCCTGAGTGTGATTTTTGTAGAGCGATTCTTGAAAGGTGTAGGAAATCTAAAAAAATAGAACCAGAGAAGTGGGCTTGATTATCGTTATAGCAGCGAGCAAGTTTTTAGAGTCGTCATCTGAATGACTTGATCACATTACGTTTATGGCGAGGTATGGGCAGTGGTTCAGAGTCACAGGGATATCACTCAGTCAACTG
>JBCCWF010000266.1:0-9123 GCA_039194035.1 Cyanobacteria bacterium P01_E01_bin.6
ACAAAGATGTGCGTTAGAAGGTCCGTCGCCTTTACCATAGTCATGAGGAGCTACAAGGTTTTGTGTTTGCTTACCTTAATCTTGATGGCTCCTCGTTTTTTCAGCTAGTAATAGGCATCGCTCAACTCACATAAGGCGTTCCACATAAACGGATGCCAGTGAAGTGCTTGAATTGCTTTGTAGAACCACTTGGCATACAAGTCTCGGTTTGTGGTGAGCAAGACAAACCAATCCCCTGGAATACCCGCTTCAAGATGAGCGAATAGCGGGGTTTCCAACTCCTGTTAGCCGTGGCTTCAAAAATTTTCCAGGCGACTGGTATGCCATATCCTCGATAAACCACCCTTGTAAGATCGGGGAGTGGGGGCACTGTTTTGATGAGGCCGAGTTGCTGAAAACGCTCCCGAATCATGACCCTGAATCTTTATCTTGAACATCAAGACTCCAAAACTGAGCAGCCGTTGCATAGTCGCAGGTAAGTCGCTTGGCGTTATTAAGCTAAAAGAACAAAAACCTAGGGAGCGCTCCCTAGGTTTTTAAAGTGAGTTTATTTATGCCTATCTACTGATTTTGAGGTAGTCTAAAAGAGACCAATTGGTCTCTTTGGGCTTGCATGATGTCGAAGGCACAGGAAACACGATCGCGCATTATTGAAAAATCAGCCTCCTTGTTCAACATGCAGGGCTATTCCGGGGCATCCATGTCAGATGTCATGAAAGTCACTGGATTGAAGAAGGGAGGGATTTATAATCACTTCAAAAGCAAGGATGACTTAGCTCTGACAGCCTTTGATTTTGCTGCTGAACAAGCAAGCCGTCGCTATATCGATGCAGTCAAGAAAAGTCGAGGGGCGCTCGCCAAACTGCATGCAATTATCGCCACGTTTTATACATCCATCGATGAGCTTCAAATTTCGGGAGGATGTCCATTGATGAATACGGCAATTGAAAGTGATGACACGCATCCAGCCCTGCGCGATCGCGTTCAACAGGCGATGACCCGTTGGCGTGGCTTGATCGCTCGCGTTGTGAGTCAAGGCATCAAAACCGGAGAAATTCGTGCATCTGTTAATCCTGAGGCTGTCGCAACCATTCTAATTTCGACCCTTGAGGGAGCGCTGATGATGACGAAACTCTATGGCGATCGCACCTATCTGGAACATGCAAAAAACCACTTAGAAGAGTATCTTGATGAGTCATTGTCAACTTAGATGGTCAGGCCGGTAGAGATATTTTTTTGTCTACAAAAGACCGATCGGTCTTTTGTGGCGTGACTAGTGACTGTCCCTCACGCCTTTAATCTATCGAACGGAAATCTATCGAACGGAAATCTATCGAACGGAATGTATGCTGACCTTTTACTATCACCCACTCTCTCCTGTTGCTCGTCGTGTTTGGATTGCCCTTTTAGAAAAGGGTCTGGACTATGACCCGATTGTCGTCAATCTACGGGGAGAGCAACTCAAGCCTGATTTCCTAGCCCTGAACCCATTTCACCATGTCCCAGTGCTTGTTGATGATGGGTTTCGCGTTCTCGAATCGCTGGCGATTTTGGATTATCTGGAACAGAAATATCCAAGTCCTCGGTTGCTCCCAAGCTCACCAGAGGCGATCGCAACCGTGCGGATGGTGCAAATGGTAACGGTGAATGAAATCACGACGAAATTTCTGGGGTTGGTGATGCGTGAGAGCGATCCTCAAGGGTTTGAGGACGCTCGTCAGCATATTGATATCGCCCTAGCATTTCTGGATCAGCAGTTGAATCATTCGCTTTATTTTGGCGGAGACACTCTGACATTGGGAGACATTGTTCTGGGCCCAACGTTGTCATTGTCGTGCCGATTGGGACTATCCATTGCGGCATATCCTGCCTTAACCGATTGGTTTCAGCGAGTGAGTGAACGGGAGTCATGGACAAAAACGGAGCCGAATGACCGAGATTTCGCAGCTTGGAAAAAGTGGGTGACGTTGATGGTTAAGCGTCGTCAGCGACAAATCGCGAACGCATCGTAATCAGTTCGATGGTGATGTGTCCTCACACGTAATTTTTTGACTAAAAAAAGACCAATCGGTCTTAATTAAATTTATCGGGAGGTGTAAAAACATGATTCAAGACACGCAAAATACAGAGTCCAAAAAGCCTCAGAACAACAAAATGGAACAGCCAGGTGAAGCGAGGCAACTGGAACTCGTTCTCCTTGGAGACGATTCATCCAACGATGCTCCTGAGCGTCATACGGAGCATGTCTCCAATGCGCAACCCTTGCAAACCATGGCTGCCCGGCCCCGTCTGCGGTTCGGTCGCAGCGCATGGGGTGCGGTGGGCTTAGCGGTGCTGTTGTCTGGAGTGGCGATCGCCGGGATGCGGCAAGGGACGTTATTTCCAGCCTCTTCGAATGCAGCCCTGGCAACTCAGACCAATGCGGCTCAGGCCAATGCCATTGAAGTCGATGCCATTGAGCTTGAATCCACTGACTCCTTCACCGTCGCACGACGATATGCCGGGGAAATCGTTGCAGGACGAACGAGCGAGCTAGGGTTTGAACGGTCTGGCGAATTGGTTTGGCTTGGTGTTGATCGAGGCGATCGCATTGAGGCGGGGCAAGTCCTTGCTCGTCTGGATACCCGTCAATTGCAAGCCCAGCGATCGCAACTCATTGCCCAGTGGGATCAGGCTCAAGCACTCTTGCGAGAATTGGAGGTTGGCCCTCGAACAGAGGCCATCGAAGCCGCCCGATCACGGGTACAAGATTTAGACGATCAGCTCCAACTTGCGCGCATTCAGCAAACTCGCCGCGAATATCTTTACGATGAAGGAGCCATTTCGAGAGATCAACTTGACGAAGTTGCGTTTGGTGCCGATGCCTTACAAGACCGAATGGCAACTGCCCAAAGTCAGTTGGATGAACTATTGGCCGGAACCCGTGTGGAACAAGTCGAGGCTCAGCAATCGGTGGTTCGCCAACTGACGGCACGCATTGACGATATTGATATTGCCATCGAAAAGGGGAGCCTCATTGCGCCCTTTTCCGGGATTATCTCTGCTCGACGAATCGATGAAGGCACCGTTGTGGATGGCGGACAGTCGGTGCTGCGGTTGATGGAGGAAACTCGGCCTGAAATCGAGGTCGGTATTCCCGTGGATGCGATCGCCGATGTGCGCGTTGGCAGTGCTCAGCAGGTGACGATTGGAGGTCGCCCTTATCAATCAACCGTTTTAGCGATTCTGCCAGAAGTCGATGAGGTGACGCGAACCCAGCAGGTCGTTCTCACCGTTGATTCCGCCGATCAGTCACGTCTTTCGCCTGGGCAAATTGCAGAATTGGCGATCGCCCAACCTCATTCAGAAGAAGGCTACTGGGTGCCGACGTCAGCATTGGTACCGGGTGATCGAGGGCTTTGGGCCTGTTATGTGATAGTTGAAGCGGACAGGGCCACAGATGCGCCAGAGGCCAGCATTTCCGACACGATTCCCCTAGAAGCCACTGCCTCAGATGGCCTCTATCAGGTGCAGCGCCAAGATATTGAAGTGCTCCACACCAATGGGGATCAGTCGTTTGTACGGGGCATGGTGCAGCCGGGCGATCGCGTCGTTGCCGATGGAACTCAACGCCTTGTGCCAGGACAACTCGTGCGTTTGAGTAACTCCTGAAACCTCGATGGATAGAGGTAGACACATGAGTTAGGAAATAGACATGTTTGTGAATTTACAGAGCACCCTCACAAACATGGCCTCATCAACATGGCCACAAATATAGAACTCATCTTGAAACGCGCAGGAATTCATCATGGCGAGTTTGTTTTATCGAAATGTTCGATTGCTGATTTTGAGCCTCATTCTGATCATCGTGTGGGGATTGTCATCCTATCAGGCACTGCCCCGGCTCGAAGACCCAGAGCTAGTGTCTCGAAATGCCGTCGTTACAACGTTTTTACCAGGTGCCAAGGCAGAACGAGTCGAAGCATTGGTGACCGAAAAAATTGAGGACGAGCTGACTGAAATTGAAGAAATCGACACCTACGAATCGACCTCACGAGCAGGTAGTTCCATTATCGAGATTGAGCTAGCAGAACGACTGACCGCTGACGAAGTGGATGGAGTATGGTCGCGGGTGCGGGACAAGTTGGATGATGCCGCCGTTGAATTTCCTGCTGGAACAACCGATCCAGAACTGGATGAAGTGGAGGTCAAAGCCTATGCCATGGTAGCGGCATTGACCTGGGATCGAGATGATGCGCCGAACTATGCCATTCTGCGACGACGGGCGGAAATTCTCCAAGATCGGCTGAATGCAATTGCCGGAACCGAGTCCATTGATTTGTTTGGCGATCCAGATGAAGAAGTAGTCATTGAGGTAAATCCGTCGGCTCTGGTGAGTCTGGGATTATCTCCAGATGCTCTCGCCAGTCAGATTCGCCAAAGTGACTCAAAAGACTCCGCCGGACAATTCAGAGGAGGAACGCGAAGTCTTCCCATTGAAGTGGAGGGGGAACTGACATCGTTGGAACAACTGCGCCAATTGCCGATTCAATTTGGAGATGACGGGCAATTTACCTATTTGGGCGACATGGCCTCGATTCGGAAGGCCACCGTTGAACCTCTCCAGGATATGGCGATCGCCTCGGGTCGTCCGGCCATTGTATTGGGTGCGTTTGTCCAGTCCAGTTATCGGTTAGATCAGTGGGCAGCTCAAGCTCATCAGGTGATTCAGACCACCCAGGCGGAATTATCCGATGGGTTATCGCTCAATATCATCTTTGATCAGAGTGGCTACGTTTCGGCACGATTGAACAAACTCATTCTGAATCTCATCTTCGGCGGGTTACTCGTGTTTGCCGTGACGCTGGTGATGATGGGATGGCAGTCTGCCGTGATTGTGGGAACAGCACTGCCCCTCTCATTGCTGATGGTGTTGGGGTTGATGGGGCTGATGGGAATTCCCCTACATCAGATGTCGGTGACTGGACTCATCGTCGCCCTCGGGATTCTGATCGACACCGCGATTGTGATGGTGGATGAAGTGAAGCACCGTCTGTCTCGTCCCAGTCCTGAAGGCGATCGCCCACCCGACGTCGCTATCAATCAGAGTATTCAGCATCTTGCAGTTCCCTTGCTGAGTTCCACGATCACCACGGTATTGGCATTTGTGCCCATTGCATTGTTACCCGGCAGCGTGGGTGAATTTGTCGGCACTATTGGACTCAACGTGATTCTGGCGGTGTCCTGCTCTCTCCTGCTATCGCTGACGGTGATCCCTGCTCTTGCGGTTCATCTTCATCAGATTTGGCGTCATTCTGTTGCGGAGGCCCTGCATGAACGTGTTGGATTTTTGACGCATCGGTTGTTGGGCCAGTCATCAAATCCCCGTCAATCGGTGTGGTGGGAAGACGGATTTTCCAATTCTCGTTTGAGTGATGGCTATCGTCAGCTCGTGAGTTGGACAACGCATCACCCTGTGTGTGGCATCGTCCTAGCCCTTGCCTTACCGCTGTTTGGCATGCTCCAGGCACCCCATTTAGAACAACAGTTTTTCCCGCCAGCCGATCGAGATCAGATTCATATTGAGCTGGAATTGTCGGCTGCGAGTTCCATTGCGCAGACCCACGCGATCGCCACCGCCATGGGCGGTCGCCTCACCCAGTTTCCAGAGATTAAGTCGGTGGATTGGTTTGTGGGTGAGAATGCCCCCCGGTTCTACTACAACCTCGCGGGAGGACGGGAAAATGAGGCGAATTTTGCCCAGGCAATGATTCAGCTCAACACACGCTCAACGCCTGAACTCGTTCGCCAGGTTCAGCAAGAGGTGAATCAGAGTTTCCCCACGGTTCAGGCTGTGGTACGCCAATTTGAGCAAGGGCCGCCGTTTAATGCTCCGGTCGAAGTTCGGCTCTATGGCAACAACATCCGTGAGCTAGAACGAATGGGAGACGACGCGCGATCGCACCTCGTTCAGATTGAAAATGTGACCCATACCCGCGCGAGTTTGAATGATGTGTTGCCCCAGTTAACGTTCACGCTGAATGAGGAGGCCGTCCGGCGGGCTGGACTGGATGATGGTCAAATCGCTCAGCAAATGAATCTCTTGTTAGAAGGCATCCAAGGCGGTTCGATTTTAGAAGACACCGAAGAACTCCCGGTGCGCGTGCGTGTGTCCAATAGCGATCGCGCCGCGCTGGATCAGATTGCCTCGTTGCCCTTGGTGGCCAATCCATCCGCACCGGGAGAGTGGATTCCGGTATCGGCGTTGGGTGAGGTCTCCCTGACGCCAGAACCTGCCAAAATCACGCACCGGAATGGTCAACGGGTGAATACCATTCAGGGATTTATCCAAGCCGGAACGCTCCCCAACGATGTACTCATTCCTTTTCAGCAACAGTTAGAAGCATCCCTGCTGCCGTTGCCCCCAGGCTACAGCCTCGACTTTGGTGGAGAAGCGGCGGAGAGAGACAGTGCGGTGGGCAATCTGGTGTCCCTCATTGGTGTTCTCGTCGTGTTGACCGTCGCGACCCTGGTGCTTTCTCTCGGCTCTTTTCGGCTGGCAGGACTTATCGGCAGTGTGGCGATCGCCTCTTTTGGTCTAGGACTATTTTCCGTTTGGCTGTTTGGCTATCCCTTTGGGTTCAACCCTATCATCGGTACGGTGGGACTGATCGGTGTTGCCATCAACGACTCCATTGTGGTGCTGGCGGCTCTCGATGAAAATCCACGGGCGCGCATGGGCGATCGCGCTGCTGTGCGGGATGTGGTGATGCACTCGACACGCCATGTACTGACGACGACGTTTACCACGATGATTGGGTTTGTGCCTCTGTTGTTGGATGGTGGAGGGTTCTGGCCGCCCCTCGCGGTGGCGATCGCCGGAGGGGTTGGCGGTGCAACGCTATTAGCGCTGTTCCTTATACCATCCGCTTATGTGTTGCTAAAGCATCGCCAATGGAAGATGTTTAATGAGATAGAGCAAGGCGATCGCACTGAAGGATTGGTGCAAGCCCCCTTGTCTTAACCAGTCGCTATTATTCCAGTTCTCTCTATGCAAACACCTGGTCATATTCTCATCAATTTAGGAATTCTCGGACGTCGCGATCGCCCAGAACGAAGCTGGCCAATTATTGTAGGAGCACTGCTGCCCGATGCGGCTCTGTTTGGGTTTTATGTTTGGACTCGCTTTATCCAAGGCATCCCCGATGGTGAAATCTGGGATACGCTCTATTTTTTGCCTGCGTGGCAAACGGTATTTGCCGTCTTCAACTCGATTCCTTTGATTTTGCTGGGGCTGGGCGTTGCCTACTATTACAAGCAGACCTTACTGGCTGTTTGTTGTGGCAGTGCTCTGCTTCATTGTTTTCAAGACTTGCCGCTCCATCATGATGACGGTCATCGTCATTTCTGGCCGTTTACTATGTTTCGCTTCGACAGTCCCATTTCCTACTGGGATCCAGAGAACAATGGCGTATGGGGAGCAGGCATTGAAATGATTTTGGTGCTGGTTGCCTGTTATTTCATTTTCAGAAGAGCGCGATCGCCCTGGGTCAAAGGCATCAGCGCTCTAATGGGCGGACTCTATCTATTTCTCTATGTCGGCTATCTTTGGGTCTTTGCCAATTCGGGGAATTCTTGATTTTGGCTATCTTCGTGAATGTCCATTAATGAATGCCATAAGCGATACGTACCTGGATGTCATTAAAACCAAAAAGTCAAATCCTGTGCCGACCGCGCAGCGGTCGGCACAGGATTTGGAAGGTTACGTTTAGTTATGGCTAGTTACTTAACTGTAAAAGAGCGATAACTGTAAAAGTTATTCAGTTGTTTTCCGGGTACATTTCTAGTTTCTAATCGGCGAGTTTTGTCGTCTCCTCGTTATGGCGATCGCCCTTATCTTCAATCCGCTAGTATTTCGTTAGCAAGCATCAGAACCTCGTCATAAAGTTGACGGCTAATTCGAAAATTTGCCTTGCTGATCAAGTCATCTAAAATTGGGTGAATGCAGGGAATTAAGCTTTTCTTTTTCGCTGCAAGTAATACCCCCAAAAGTCCAGTAATTTTTAAGCCTTGGCGCTTTGCCTCAACTCGTCCCAACCGTTCATCAATAAGGAGTTGCGTTGCATTCAACTCAAGAGCCAGTGCGATCGCATGAGCTTCCCCTGAATCAAGCTTTCGTTCATATTCCAGCATCCTTGCTTTTTCGCCATCCATGACGGAACGAACATCCAACCAGTCAATACGTTCAATCGCCTGGGTTACTCGATGATTTTTCCCATTAGCCAGGAGTTCTTGATAAACAACTCCTGGGATTACAACGGTTTCAAAAAGATGGAAAAGCAAATCTAAATGGCCAACAACAATCAAATTGGCAATCGGAGACGTGTCACTGACAACAATCACAATAATCCTAGTTCTTGCAAATTGTGAACATCCTCATGTAAGTCGTCCACATCATAATGGATGAGTAAATCTTTTTCCGCTAAGAGAGCCTGGAATTCTAATTGAGTCATCCCTAAAAAGTTACTGGCATTGCCTAAGGTAATTTTTTCATGTTGGAAAAGCATGAGCACTAATTCCTGGAATAGCTCAGCTTCAGAAAAGCCAGATGCATCCAGCAATTCATCGGAAATGAGGAGACTCATGATCACAACCGAAATATAGTTCACTAAAAGTATAGCGAGTGGATGAGTCTCGCATCATATGCATTGAGAGTGGGCGATCGCCCATTTGATAACCCGTTGAAGAGAAGGGCGATCGCCTATGAACGATTGAGAAACATGAACGCCACAACATTTTAATAGTCGTAATAGTCGCGTTGCGAATCATCGAAACGCCAATTAACGATTCATTTACGACAATTCATGTCTTTACTCATTGAATTCGTAATGTCATCCAACAATGGAAATTATAATCGGGGCTGAATCCGCAACATCATTTGGGTTCTTCTTATTCCCCTAGGGTTCGTTCTACAGCGAGACATCACGCCATGAAGACTGATGATTCGAGTCCGCGCCCGTCTTCTCCATCGGTTTCTCAACAACCGTCAACCATCGACGCCCCTCAATCAACGAACGCTGTCGAGGGGGGGGGGGGCGCCCCCCCCGGGGCACCCGGTAAAACCCAAAACCAGTTGGCCCGTGG
>JBCCWF010000267.1:0-9119 GCA_039194035.1 Cyanobacteria bacterium P01_E01_bin.6
CGCCAAGCTACTTAGTTCGTATGATTCATGATGAATAGTTACATCTGTGTATAACCCGATTAACTCATTACGACACCTTGCCATGACACTTGACGCACTCTTGAATGCATCAGATTTATCCGAGCGCGATTATGTTGTTTTGGGATTAGCAACCTGCTTTATTCGTGAAGACTCAGATATTCATCCAGTCAATGTTGTTGAGCCGATTCCATCGGCGGCACTGGAGGCAATTCTTAAAGGAATTACGACCTCCTATGAATTTGCTCATGCGACAACACTTGGAGAGATTATCCAGGGCGAAGCGGTGACACTGCCAGATGTGTTTCCTAAAGATACCCAGCTTTGCGATGATTTCAACGACCGTCTATCAGCAACAGCCCGAACGTATCGGAGCCACAATACCAGCACCTCTCATATTCCTATCGGGACAACCTATCGGGAATTCAATTATTCGGTAGAACGAAAGCGTCTTCTCAATTCAGAGCGGATTGTGAAAACTGAAGACAATGTCAAGCAGCATGAATATACTCACAAAACTCTATGATGCTCAGGCTCTATGGCGGTGCCCGTAGCCGCGCTTCAATCATTCAATGGTATCTAGAAGAAATCAATCTGGTCTATGAGTTTGTTATGGTTGATTTACAGGCTGGAGAACAATACCAGCCTGCTTTTTTGGCAATTAATCCTATTGGAAAAGTCCCGGCTGTGGTAGATGGAGATTTTGCAATATGGGAGTCTGGGGCCATATTGCTCTATTTGGCTGAGACGTATGGGCGTCCATCAGCATCGTTGCGTGAGCGCACCATTTGGGCACAGTGGGTGTTGTTTGCAAATGCAACGTTGGGGCCAGGACTCTTTACCGAGAGCCTTCGAGAGAAGGAAGCTCCACGATTACTTACGGCTGTAAGTGACATTGTAGAAGCGGCACCATTTTTCTTAGGAGAGTTTTTCAGTGTTGTGGATGTGGCAGTGGGCTCATACTTGAGCTACGCACGTCTCATGTTGGGTCTAGATTTTGCAGACTATCCGGCGATCGCCGCTTATGTCGGTCGAATGGAAAGCCGTCCGGCCTTTCAAAAAACGATTGGAGCACGTTCTTAGATAACAAGCTTATTATTCTTCAACATATCGACGCCCCTAAGTCGTGACGCCTTAAAAATGAAAAAGCGTGCCCTTGAGCACGCCTGACCATAATTGCTATTGTAAAAACACTCTATTCAAGGCGCTAATCAATTAAGCGGTCTAAGTCACACGACACATAATCAATGTCTTCTAAGCACCTTTCAGACTGCACGCGGTTTTTACGAGTAGTCCGATGAAAAGTACATTGACATGTCGCAAACATAAGTGCTGACTCAAAAGATGGGACTACTTGAAACCAACAGATGGGACTACTTGAAACCAACAGATGCTTGCCAAACAAATGCCAACAACAAGAAGAAGACAGGAATAATAGGCAGAACATCTACCAGAGGATCAAAAATTGAGTACGCTTCAGGTAACTTTGCAAACAGCAGTGCAGCTTCCATTCGTTAATCAACCTCTCCAAAACCAAGCTTGTAATTGTGCTGTATCTTAACATGAATAGGGATCGCACATGCTTTCAAACCCTCGTGATAAAGTCGAATCAACAATACACAGGTAACGGAAGAATCTTGATATTCTGACAGTTTGAAACCATGTGTATGACAATGGGGCAGATGCCTAAACTTAGAGCCAGCATTAAAGCATTCTAAAATACGGCTCAACGCTGTTGTGATTGAAGCTGAAACTATTGCCAGACAATGCTCTGCTGGCTAACCCATCTTCTTGTTTGCCAGGCCATCCTCTGAGTGCCTCCTTTTTTCTATTGCACGGATTGTTATTACGGAGTGTCAAATCTTTATGCCATTTCAAGGTCGCGTCAGCGGAATTCTTCTGCATCCTACGTCGTTTCCCGGACACCTCGGAATTGGCAATGTTGGCCCTGCGGCCTATCCGTTTGTTGATTTTTTAGTAGAAAGTCAGCAATCTATTTGGCAAGTTCTTCCCCTTGGTCCAACTGGACATGGCAACTCTCCTTATATGTCATATTCGTCAATGGCCGGAAATCCACTCCTCATTAGCCTCGAAGTCTTACGAGATAAGGGGCTAATTGCCCAGGAAGAGTTGGATCAAATGCCTAATTTTCCAGATGACCAGGTTGATTACGAATCAGTCATTCATTCCAAGATGCCGCTCCTTGTCAAGGCTGCTGATGCGTTTCAACACCATGCATCAGATGAACAACGGACAGAGTTTCATCATTATTGTGAGCATCGCAGTTTCTGGCTCGATGACTACGCATTATTCATGGCATTGAAAGATGCCCATGGCGGAAAACGCTGGACTGATTGGGATCAAGATATTGCGAAACGCGATCCTGCAGCATTGGATCATTGGAGAGATGTGTTATCTCATCAGATATATCACCATAAATATTGGCAATTTGAATTTTTCCATCAATGGTCACACCTTAAACGCTACGCCAATGAGCGTGGTATTTCGATTATTGGCGACATGCCCATCTACGTGGCTCACGATAGTGCTGATGTTTGGTCGATTCCTCACATTTTTCGGCTGGACGACGAAACGGGAGAACCTGCGCTCATGGCTGGTGTACCACCGGATTATTTTAGTGAAACAGGTCAGCTGTGGGGAAATCCAATTTACAACTGGGATGAAATTAAACAGTGGGGATTTAAGTGGTGGATGAACCGATTTAAGGCGTTACTCGACTACGTAGATTTGATTCGGATTGATCACTTTCGCGGGTTTCAAGCCTATTGGGAAGTGGCTCAGGGTGAAACAACGGCTATGAATGGTCATTGGGTAGAGGCTCCAGGAGATGCGCTTTTCGAAGCAGTCAAGCAAGAACTAGGGAGTTTGCCAATTATTGCTGAGGACTTGGGTGTCATCACCCCAGAAGTTGAGGCATTACGAGATAAGTTTGGTTTTCCTGGTATGAAGATTCTCCAGTTTGCGTTTGGGTCAGGCCCTGGAAATCCATATCTCCCATTTAACTTTTCGAGAAATTGCCTTGTTTATACAGGAACTCACGATAATAACACCACGCTTGGATGGCTGAACAACAGTCAAGAGTGGGAACGAGCTGGGCTAGCAAGTTATCTCGGGCACTACAGTCCTGAAAACATTCATTGGGATTTGATTCGGTTGGCGTTGAGTTCGGTTGCGAATGCGGCTATTTTTCCGCTTCAGGATGTTTTGGGTTTGGGTGAAGAAGCCCGGATGAACACTCCTGGGCTAGCGTCTGGAAATTGGGGGTGGCGATATCGAGAAGACGTATTGACGAACGACTTGAGCGATCGCCTCCGGCATCTAACTACTACCTTTGGTCGAGCAAAGAATGGGTAAGCATTATCCGTTAGTTACGGTGCATCGGCTTTGGTGACCACGGAAATATCGTAGCGACGTTGGCGATCGCCTTCGGCACTAATCGTCACACCAATGGCTCGAATTGCGTTGACCAGTGCTGCTTGCTCTGGGGGAAAGCTAGGCACTGGCAACTGATGTTGTTCTTGGATAAACTCTTCCACGTTAATGAAGAAATATCCTGTGTTTGACTTGGGTTGTGATGCTGTGGCTTGCCGAAATAGCTCACTGCTCGCGAGCGACGCTGTTGGATTGGGTACGATTGCCTTGGTGATGCTATCAAATCCAATAAATGCTATCTTCTCGTCCAGCCAGCCACGAGTGAGGGAAAGCGACGCAACTGGGAACTGCCACTGAATGACCGATTGACCGTCTAGTTGACTGCTGTTGACGCGAAAGCGATATTGTTCTTCTACTGCACTGTCTAAGTTAGACAGGGTCTGTTGGGCTAGGGCCTGATCGCTGGCTTCGACCATAAAAACTAATCCTGCCGATGGAAGATTACTGGCCTCATCATTCGTAGATGCTAGCCCGAGAGCAAATTCACCTCTCATCCATGACAGCAAGTCTGTTTCTAGCTCAAGTCCCAACTGCGTTTGTGAGGCTTCACGCAAATATTGAGGCGAAAATATTCCCTCTGTCCCTTCTTCATTGCGAAGACTATAGAGTTCCCACTGCTGTTCCAAGTTGCTGCCCGATATCATCATCAGTGTGCTGTCAGGAAATCGCTCAGCTAACTGACTTCGGCCTTGATTTTTCAGTTGTAGCGGCTCACTGTCTGGAAGCAGCCAGCTTATGCTTCTCACGTTTACCCCACTGGGATTTAGGGTTGCTGTTGCGGCTACTCCCTGCATGTTTTGCCAGGGGACAAGATGACGAGATTGGGCTGCTTCGGTTGCATTCGCAGCGGCGATCGCCCGTGCAACGGGAACATTCACATAGGCTTGGGCAAAGGCTGGGCTAGAAGAGACAGAGCGGATCGCTGCTTCATATCCGTCAACATCAGCAATGGACGACTCTCCTTGATAGGTATCAATGACCTCATCAATGACATTTTCCTGGGTCGTAACAACCAATAACTCGCGATCGAATGCGGCAACTTCGTAGGTATCTGTGTTGTTGTGCTGGAACGTTTGAATAGTGATTCCTTGATACTCTCGCTGTGTGGGGGTATTGCCTGAGGCGATCAAATTTTTGAGTCGATTTTGAGCTTCTACAGGATCAGCAACCGGGAGGAACAAAATGGCCGCTTGATTTTGAGTTGGGTCAATTAAGTCTGTATCAAACGATGGAAAGCCATCTAAGGCTTCTTCCTCTGAATCTTCTGCCTCCGACACGTTACTGTCTGTTTCAAGTTCTGGCGTGTCTTCAAGAATTGGTGCTTCAGGATCGATCGCTAGGTCTGATGCTCCATTAGACTCATCATTTTCAGAGTCGGGCAATAGCCCGTTGGGAATAGAAATTTCTGTTGGCCCCATCACGGCAATCGTGATTGTATCTCCAACCCAGGGCTGAATATCATCTCGATAGGTAATCCCGTTGTCAGTGAGCAGGCGATCGCGCCACTCATTCAAAAATGCATCCAGTCGAGCTTGACTTTCATCCGTTCCTAACTTGCGAAATTGTTCCCACTGTTCATCATTCGTAGACACAGTAATAGTCATTAGTGCATCGTGGGGAATCGCTTCAACACCAACAGGTAAGCCTCTACTCCCCAATGATTGTTGATTGAGAAACCAATAAGCTGAGGCACTTCCCGCCGCAAGAGCCGCCAACGCACTCGCAGCAACAATGACAAACCGATTTTTCATAATCGCTCATTAACAACTTAAATTTTTAAGCGCCCTTGAAAAGAACTGAGTCAAATCATCACGCTACGCATCTTTATAGATGTGTATTTTGTAGGACGTCATCTTGCAGAAGCTTAATTCTCTCGGGCTTGCATTTTAAGGCGCGATTCTGGGGCGTCCGTGTCCCAGAATCGCGTTAAATTTTTCCCGGCTTAAGTTATAAGCTTTCTCTCGAACGCGATCCATCTTGTACGACACTGTAAAACTAACCGATATCACCAGGGGTATCATGCTCAAACGATGACGGATGCCGATCATGCTTCTAAACGACTCCGACCTCATAGATTGTATAGCGATCTCAATTAATCAGGATTCATCCACTTCATATAGTGTCGTAGAATTCGTATCGTAGAACCAGAGAATCCAGCGCGTCACATTAGAGCTGTTTTATTGGCGCTGGTTGTCAACGATTGCTTCATCGTCATCTCTGAATTGTTCCAAGTTCAAGGTTGAAACAGTGAGGCGATACTCTCCCCGACTATGCCGATCAAACCCATTCGCCACAACTCGATACGTGCCATTCACGGGCAGTTTTAAGTCGAGGAATGAATTGAGGTTATCAGCGGTGACATCATCATTCTGAGCAAGAATGTCTCCATTGGGGTGAATAATCACCAAGTAAGGGTCAAACTCAAGACTTTCAAGACGAATGTGAACCTGCTGCCCTTGCTGGCCATCAATTTCATATTCGTCATACAAGCTTCCATCCTGATAGGCGACGCGATCGCCCGGCTCTAGCATTCCATTCATCTCTAGAAGAATGTGGGCTGGACGTTGATGTGGATGAGATGATTCGTCTTCGTCGGGATCAGGTTCCAGATTTTTAAGCGGTGAACTGTCCAATCCTAATGGCATGTCTAACGAAGCATCGTGAACGGTCAGATTGGGCTCAATAATGGCATCTAGTGGATGCGAGAAGCCCCTTGCGTTGGCAGCTGTCAGTGTCATTCCTCCGATTGCTGAAAGGAGAGACACGAGCATTAACAATGCGTTAGGCCGTTGAGTAACCATAATCAGTGAGGCTATGGAAAAACTGATGACATTACGACTTAGATACAAGCAAATCTGCTATCGTTCATGGCGAACATTTGTCCAGTTTAGCGGGGTGTTGATTAAAAACCCACAGGGCACGCTCACTTACTTCACAATTGGCTTTTCAACAACGCTTGATTTTGCTCTCTCAAAAGGATACATCACGGGCGATCGCCCCCTGCTCTCTATTTATTGAGTTAAACTTCGTCTAGCTTGGGAACTGTATTTCCCAATATGATTTGGGTTTAGAGCCATTAAGCTAATACTTGACACGACTTGGCAATATTTACAGAAGAACTGAGGGTTTGGGGTGCGCATTGCGCGTCCCAAACCCTCAGTTCTTCGTTGCAATTTTGAGAAGTTTGCCAAGTCGTGTACTTGAGCAAATAAATGCAAATGCATAATAAGGTGATATTCAGATGCTCTGAATATCACCTTCCTCGGTTGTAAGTACCTGAGCGTAATTAAAATCAAAAATCAACCCTTGTGCTGATCGAGCAGCGAGCAGCACAAGGGTTGAAAGGGTAGTTTATATAGCTAACTACTGATTGTCTATGAACCGTCAGGTCTACCCTAGAGCTTTCTCAATTGCTGCCCGTAGGTCAGCATCATCAGGTGCAGTTTTCGGATCAAAACGAGCAACGACATCACCATCCTTGCCAATAAGAAACTTGCCAAAGTTCCATTCAATGTCAGGGCCATCCCCAACGAGAAACTGATAAAGAAGACTACGGGTAGGCCCATTCACATCCTGCTTTTCTAACAATGTGAAATCAACGTCATAGTTTGTTTTCGCAAACGACTTGATTTCGTCAGGGGTTCCTGGTTCTTGCGCACCAAATTGATTACAAGGAACACCGATAATAACTAGGCCGCGATCGCCAAACTCATTGTGCAGGTCGACCAAGCCTTTGTACTGAGGAGTTAGGCCGCACTTGCTTGCAACGTTTACAAACAAGACAACTTTATTTCCAAGGGTTTCTGGGGACAGAGACTGTCCGTCAAGAGTCGTTAGAGTAGTGGGTAAGGGCATGATTGATCATAATTCCACACAACAGCATTCATTATCAGTCATTGATGGAGCGATTAGAAGATATCTGATGAAATTTCCACGATTGTTTCTCAAGCCTTTAATAGTTGCGACGGCGATACTTTCGTTGCCAATTGCTTTCATCAAGCCTGCTGATGCTCAACGCGAACAAACGTTTCTCTGGACTATTGAGTCGCCGAATAATACGGTCTATCTTCTCGGCTCTGTGCATGTCCTAAGGTCCACGGACTATCCGCTGCCACAGCCCATTCAGGATGCCTTTGACGATGCAGAGTATCTGATGTTTGAGGTGAATTTCGATGACCTCAACACAGTCAATACGCAAAATCTGCTGCTGCAAGCCGCACTACCTGACAGTCCACAGGAAGATTTCCGATCGGCACTGGGAACAGATACGTATCAACTAGCCGAAAATGCCGTATCTGAGGTGGGATTGCCCATTAGCATGTTCGACCGCTTTGAGCCTTGGTTTTTCTCCATGCTGCTGCCCTCATTGCGACTGTCGCAGCTGGGGTTTGATCCGATGTATGGTGTTGATCCATACCTCTTTAATGCAGCGCAAGATGCGGAAAAACCTGTTGCTGCACTAGAAACGGTTGAAGAACAAGTGGGCTTTTTTGATAATCTCTCCGTCCAGACCCAAGTAGCCCTGGTTGAACAAACCGTGTTGGAGTTGGACACAATCGAGTCTTCGTTCAATGTGCTGCTCGATGCCTGGCGATCCGGCGATGTTGACACCTTTGAACCATTGACCCTGGAATCGTTCAATCAATATCCGGAAGTGTATGACGTGCTGTTAAGACAGCGCAATCAAAATTGGCTGCCTACTGTTGAATCTCTCATCAATCAACCCAATGACTTCTTGGTGGTCGTTGGTGCTGCTCATCTTGTTGGGCCAGATAGCTTGATTAGGCTACTTCAGAACAATGGTCATGTTGTTGACCAAGTTGGCCAAGAGTTGGATCAGGCTGTACAACCGCTAACGTTTGATGGCGACTTGTAGTGGTATGCAACCGTGTCAAGTACAAAAACGGTGATATGGGGCGCGTCGCGCCCCATATCACCGCACAGCACAGCGGCTACAGTTATGTTTCCAATAGGCGCGGAATGAGTTCTGCAAAGTTGCATGGACGATTGCGGGCATCGAGCTGATCCTTGAGGATATTTTCCCAGGCAGTGCGGCAGGCTCCAGAGGAACCAGGGACACAGAAAATATAGGTGCCATTGGCAACACCGGCCAATGCTCTCGACTGAATCGTTGATGTTTTGATTTCTTGGTATGAAATTATGCGGAAGATTTCGCCAAACCCGTCAATTTCTTTATCGAGTAGTGGTTGAATAGCTTCTGGGGTGCCGTCTCGACCAGTAACTCCGGTGCCGCCGGTGGTGACAACGACTTGAACAGCTGGGTCAGCAATCCAGCGAGACACCATCGCTCGAATTTGGTAAATATCATCGGGCACGATGCAGCGCTCGGCGATCGCATGGCCTGCTGTCGTCATGCTGTCAACCAAATAAGCTCCAGAGGTGTCGGTTGCTTCCGTGCGGGTGTCGGATACCGTCATCACTGCAATAGAGAGTGGGAGAAAAGTGCGAGGTTCAGAAGCCATAGAGAGCGCATTCGTGATTCTTTTCATACCAGCATACGCTGTCTGGCCCTAATCAAGCGCTAATAGGACTTACGCAGAGCGAGAGGAGCAGTAGAGCCACAAACCGGGAATCATTCGCTAGAGTCAAACAATGAACGACTCTGTAAGCCGCCTGGACTATTGTCA
>JBCCWF010000268.1:0-9104 GCA_039194035.1 Cyanobacteria bacterium P01_E01_bin.6
CTATCGTAACCGTCGTTGTCGCTACAATCTACGAGGAAACTTGATTGCCGCAATCTACAACTATGAGCTGTCGCTGGCTGGCTAAGGCACGAGAATATGTCCAAAGCACATGATGGAATGAATATTGCAAGAGGTCTAATACCAGTGAATACACAAGCTGTACAACAGCAAAGCTATACAACAGTTCTTTTATGACCTGTTTCTTGATAGCGACAACAGCTGGGAGTGCAATGAGGCCCAATGCAATAGAAACAACATTCCCGCTGAGGGCAATCCACCAATATTCGACAGCCGTGAAGTATCCGGATGGAATGATATAGCCCCAGAAAATGCGCCACTGAAACTCAACGACAGTACCGCCAACTTGCCATGTGGCGATCACATGTCCCAATTCATGGAAAACACCCCAATTGGAATCAGCAAAAATAGCGCAGTTCGCTGAATGAGAAATCGATCCAGTTCCGTAACCTGTTCGTCCCAAACACTTGTCCAATGCTTCACGAGTCGGCGCAACGTATCGAGACTCAGGAAACTATACGCAATCGATATCCAGTCAAATGGCGAAAGAGAAGGAATGTTCATGAGAGGTTGTTTAAATGGCTAGCCGAACATTGCTTCATGAAGTAGCTAGTCATCATGAACGTACTCTTCCAAATCCTGTAACATCCGCGCATCGGGCGACACAGGATTTGGAGGATTGGGTTTAACGATGTCCAGGTACTTATCACACCCTAAGCAATGACCTGAATCGGGCCTTCAATGCTGCCACTGAAGAACTGTCGCATCAAAGGATTGTCTGTGTTGTCAATATCATCTATGGAGCTGTCCCAATGCACTTTGCCTTGATACATAAAAACAACTCGATCAGCTGTCCGTCGGATTGTACTGTCTTGGTGAGTGACAATCGCGTAGGTGCTACAACTTTCGGCATGACACTGGATATCTCGAATTAAGTTTTCGATAACCGTCGATGCGATGGGATCAAGTCCTGCCGTTGGCTCATCATAGAGCAATACTTCAGGGGTATCACTCGTGTCAGGATTTGAAATAATGGCACGGGCAAAGCTAACTCGCTTTCGCATACCACCTGACAGCTCTGCCGGATAGCGATCGCCCACCCCCCCCAAGCCCACCATTTCCAGGCTCTGATCCACGAGTTGTCGAATACGTTTATTAGAAAGCCTTGAATGTTCGTACAGCAAAAAGCCCACATTTTGATTCACGGTGAGTGAATCAAATAGAGCTGCTTGTTGAAATACCATCCCAATCCCGATCGGATCAGGGCTATCTTCAATCAGTCCTTCTCGTCGTGTTCCTTGAATATAGACCTCTCCCTCATCTGGTAGCAGCAACCCTGCCATAATGCGCAAAATTGTGGACTTACCGGTTCCTGACGGGCCAATGATGGCTAAGCCTTGCCCAGCATAAACAGTTAGGTCAAGGTTGTTGATAACCGTGTTGGCCCCAAAACGCTTCGTCACGCCTTTCAGCTCGATGATTGGCTGTCGCTGGCTCATAAGAATATCGTCATTGTCTACTGTGTTAATTCGAATTACTCTTTGCTGGCAGAATGCTAAGAGTGTATCGGGTTTTCTTGCTATCAAGAAAACCTTGCTCAGTCGTTTTACATCTTGCTCAGTCGTTTTACATGATGTTTAAGAGGCAGTCCACAGTTAAGCTGTAAATCACCATCACAAACTTATAGCAATAAGTAGCTCGGCATAGCTAAACTGAGAACCCAAAAAATCTGGGGGGTGACCTGGAGGGGCGCTCCCCAGGTTTTTAAAGTGAGTTTATTGATGCCTATTTACTTAGCAGATATGTGCCTGTCAACTTATCAATCGAGTATTACGAAAATTTTCCAACATATGAAAAGCAGTTGTAAAAGCGTCACGTCTCGGTTTCAGAGTTACAGCCTCATGCAGTAGGATATCTGGGACAAAATGCGTCAGTATTTATCTCATTAGTATAGTGAGCTGATTTACGTTTTGGCCTTGATTTGATGTTTAGAGGTGGACTTCAATCGGGATCTGCGGAGCTGCCTCAGCCTCTTTTGACCAGTCGTCCATGTTTGGCACACCTAAATTCTATATTTCACTGATATGGGTTTTGCCCATCTTGGTGGATGTGCTCACAATCGCATTACTTCCAGAGCGGATGTGTCTCGCAGGTCGCAAGACTAGATCACGCATTGAGCCCAATAGTGAACAATCATGCTGAAGCCAAAGAAGTCGAAGACATCGAAGAAGACTCTTCAGAAATCTTTCAATAAACTGAGTCAGGGTGCTGTTAATCGGTCTCCACGACGGCTTACCCGTTGGATCCTGTGGATGGCTCCTGGGCTATTTGTGAAACGATGGATGATCATTAGCCTTGCAGGCATGGCGCTCACAGGGCTGGGGCTTGCTATTTGGGCAAATCGCACGCCTGTCTTTTATTTAGGTCGATTGATCAGCAATGCACTCTCGTTGTTGACCAGCCTTGTACCTAGCTATGTCAGTGGGCCGGCTGTTTTGTTAGTTGGGCTCATTCTCCTGATTTGGGGGCAAAATCGAACCCTCAATTCCATCACTGAAGTCCTGATGCAGGAAGGGGATGATGATCTAATTGACCAACTCGTCAATTATCGACGACTCAATCGAGGGGCAAAAATTGTTGTCCTTGGTGGGGGCACTGGATTGTCGACCCTTTTGCGAGGACTCAAGGCTTATAGCGCAAACATTACAGCAGTTGTCACCGTTGCAGATGATGGTGGTTCGTCGGGACGATTGCGCCGAGAAATTGGCGTTCTGCCTCCTGGAGATATTCGAAATTGTCTAGCCGCTTTAGCCGATGAAGAGAAACTTATCACTGAGTTATTTCAGTATCGTTTCGAGGCTGGCAATGGATTAGTTGGCCATAGCTTTGGCAATCTATTTCTGACGGCCATGGGGAAAGTCACTGGAGATGTGGAGCAGGCGATCGCCGCCATATCCAAGGTCCTTGCTGTGCGAGGACAAGTTGTTCCTGCAACACTCAGCGACATGAAGCTATGGGCCGAACTTGCGGATGGTCGACGAATTGAGGGAGAGTCTCAAATCACGGAAGCCAAAGGGCAAATTGTTCATATTGGTTGTGAACCTGCGCAACCACCTGCACTCCCACGAGCGATTCAGGCGATTCAGGAAGCCGACTATATTATTATTGGGCCTGGCAGCTTATATACCAGTATTATTCCAAACTTATTGGTACCAGAAATCGTAGAGGCGATCGCCAATCAGCCAGTTCCTCGAATCTATGTTTGCAACATCATGACTCAGATGGGAGAAACAGAAGGCTATACCGTTTCGGATCACATCAAAGCGATTGATGATGCCTGTGGACAATCAATTTTTGACGCCGTGCTCATTCATCGAAAGGCTCCTTCGGCCAAGGCACTCATTCGGTATGCTCAAGAAGGCTGTCATCCAGTCTTATTCGATCGAGAGAGTGTGCTTCAACTCGGTCGTCGGACGGTTATTGCCAATATTTTGAAAGAGGATCAAGAGTCGGGACGCGTTCGCCATAATTCTGAACGCTTAGCTGGAGTTCTCATGCGGTGGTTCAGGCGCCACTAGAGACAGTTTTTTTCTCCAGGCAAAGCATGCCATATCCATGTCGCTGAAACATCGAAATTCCATGCTTCAGGAGAATAATACTGTGACTCATATAATTCGGACAAAGGCAAAAGGGTCTATTAGATAGGCATCAACACCTCTATAATTTGCTCCACAGATGTCCTTGCATAAGCAGCATTTGGGACAATTCAACCACCTGTTGTAGTGCTTCACGCGAAAGCGTATCAGGTCATTGACCAATCGGTTTCTGGTACTCATCAGCAACGTCAAACTGCTCAGATTTTTGTCCACTACAACTGGCTTCCTGGAGAGTAGACTGCGCGATACAACTCAAACAGAAGTGGTGTTTAATCGCTTCTTCATTGCGGAGCTGAGCCGCTTCAAAACCCACCAGTTGATTGGAAAACTCATGAAAGGTTTCAGCAATGTTGGGATGAGCAAAGATATGGTGACTGCCATTGACGCGAGATAGCGTAAAGCCAAACGCCTCAATCACGATCACGATGTTTGTTGCGTTGATCATGCTCGGTTGCGTCAACGGTTTGTAACCGATTGTATGGGGATTTGTATGGCGATCGCCCAAGGGCTTGACTTAGAGTGTGCTCTAACCCTTAGGGTGTGAGTATGGAACAGGAACTGACCATTCAGCAAGTCGCTGAGGCCACCGGACTCAGCACCCACACCTTGCGCTACTACGAGCGTTGTGACCTCATCGCCCCCATCCACCGGGACAACAACGGGCATCGACGCTACTCAGCGCGAGACATTGCCTGGATTCAGTTCCTCACCAAGTTACGCATGACGGGCATGCCCATTCGCCAGATTCAACAGTATGCAACGTTGCTCCGTCAACAGCCCGATGCCGTCCAAGCACGGCGAGAAATCCTGGAAAGCCATCGCCAAAAAGTGATCACGCAGTTGCAGAAACTCCAGGAAAACCTCACCGTCATTGACTGGAAAATCCAGCACTACAAAGCCATCGAAGAAAACCTGTCCCAAACGTTTCCGCAACCCAATTCCCCCCTTTTGAAAGGGAACTAGGGGTGAATCGGCTCCCAGAAACCCTAGTTCCATCCCTCAACCCAATTCCCCCCTTTTGAAGGGCCCCCAGGGAGGATCGGCCTACAAACCCCTGAATTCCATCCCTCAACTCAATTCCCCCCTTTGAAAGGGGGGCTAGGGGGGATCGGCCTACAGCCCCCCTAGCCCATCCCTCAACTCCCTTTTGTACGAGCGCATAGATATTGGTTTGCTATCTCTATCCCGTCTATCTAGCACCGTTCCCTTATCAACGAAGAACATTTTGAACAGGCATTCTATGGTTCTGGCCAGGGTTGGGCAATGTCAAACCCCTACGAAATGCGGACGAGACGGATCATTTCATTTACTCAGGAGATTGATATGAAAACCATTACTGATCGCCCAGATGTGACCACCACACGCTACGAGCGTGGCTGGCAAATGCTCAAAGACATCGATGGCGACGCTGGAGAGCGCGTGATCGAGAGTCTGAAAACCATCGCACCAGACTTAGCCACCTATGTCATCGAATTTCCGTTCGGAGATATCTACACACGCCCCGGCTTAGATGTGAAATCCAGAGAAATCGCCACCATTGCAGCGCTGACGGCCTTGGGCAATGCTCAACCCCAGTTGGCGGTGATATCCACGCTGCGCTGAATGTTGGCTGCACGGCTGAAGAAATTGTGGAAGTCATTATCCAGATGGCTATCTACGCTGGGTTCCCTGCTGCCCTCAATGGGATAGCCGTTGTGAAGCAAGTCTTTGCAGATCGGAACATCACACCCTCAACGATTGGAGGATAACCAGATGAAAACTCGTAAACTCGGCAACGAATTAGAGGTCTCTGCCCTGGGTTTAGGCTGTATGGGCATGTCTGAATTCTATAGCGGTCGGGATGAAGATGAGGCGATCGCCACCCTCCACCATGCTCTAGACCTCGGGGTGACCTTCCTCGACACAGCGGACATGTATGGCCCACATACCAACGAGCAGCTCATCGGCAAAGCTCTGCGCGATCGCCGCGATCAGGCTATTCTCGCCACAAAATTTGGCGTGGTGCGCACCGCAGACGGTGGATTCGGCGGTGTCAATGGCTCTCCCGACTACGTTCGTCAGTCCTGCGATGCCTCGCTCCAGCGACTGGGAATCGATGTGATCGACCTGTACTATTTGCATCGAGTGGATCCGACTGTGCCCATCGAAGACACCGTTGGGGCGATGGCTGACCTCGTTCAGCAAGGTAAAGTTCGCTACCTTGGCTTATCTGAAGCCGCCCCTGCAACTCTTCGCCGTGCCCACGCGATTCACCCCATTGCAGCCCTCCAAACCGAATATTCCCTCTGGAGTCGTGACCCAGAAGACGACATTCTTCCAACGGCTCGAGAACTGGGCATTGGCTTTGTGGCCTACAGTCCATTAGGGCGTGGATTCTTATCTGGCACGATTCAACGCTTTGACGATTTAGCTCAGGACGATTATCGAAGGCATTCACCTCGATTTCAAGGAGACAACTTTGCAAAAAATCTGGCCGTGGTCGAACAGGTGAAGGCGATCGCCCAGTATAAAGGCGTCACGGCTAGTCAACTGGCGATCGCCTGGCTCCTCGCGAAAGGAGAAGACATTGTCCCCATCCCAGGCACCAAACGTCGGCAATACCTAGAGGAAAATATTGCAGCGGTTGATATTGACCTGACTTCAGCAGAACTTGAACGCATTGAAGCGGTGGCTCCCCAAGGATTTGCCGTGGGCGATCGCTATCCTGACATGCGCAGCGTGAATCGTTGACGTGAGTTGTGTTGGAGAACCCCGGAGTTGTTTTGCGGTGACCGTCCCCTGAGCGGAGTCGAAGAGAACATTTTGCAGGGGAGCTGAATTCGACCTTGAATCGGAAGGAACTGGGTTTGAGACGCTACTAAAAGTAACGATATTCGTCACAGCATTGGAAGAGGTCGATGAACTCAGAACCGTCTTATTCAATGCCTATCAACGTAACTTACCTGCAAGTTCTCTGATCCAGGTCAACCGCCTTTTTTTGCCAGAGCTAAAAATAGAAATGGCGGCGATCGCCGCCATTCCAAATGCATCACATTAGAGCATGCCTTACAACGCCTCTTGTTCAACGACATGCTGTTGATAACACAGTCGCTGAGTCCACCAGTACGATGCAATTCCCACCAATATGTTTGACACTAGTGCCGCCGCAAAAATTCCGGTTGCTCCAGCGACTCGGCTACCCACATAGGCCAGTGGGATATAGAGAACAAACATGCGGGCGATCGTCATCATGATAGAGGGCTTTGGTTTTCCGATGGCATTGAACGACGAATTAGCCACTTGGATGATGCCCACGGTTCCATAGCTAATTGGGACTAGCCACAAATATTGGGTTGCCACAGCAATCACCGCTGGATCTTGATTGAACATGGTTACAAGGAAACGTGCCCCCATCCCCAGGCCAACAGCGACCATAAGCCCCCATCCCATGCAAAATACAAAACTCTGTCGCAATGCCACTTGCACTCGCTCATACTTTTCAGCGCCCCAATTTTGCCCTACAAAAGGAGCAATGCTAACGGCTAACGCCATGATTGCAATCAAGGCAAACGATTCTATCCGTGAAGCGACTCCGAATCCGGCGACGACGGCAGGACCATGCACGGCAAGAAAACTGGTAATGACCCCAATGGACATCGGGTTGATCATGTTGGATGCGGCAGCCGGCAAGCCCACAACTAAAATATCCTTCCAACACCAGAGCGTTTCATCGAGATCAGGGAATTGTGCTGAAAGCAGATTTTCCTTAAACCGAAGAACCAGCAATGCCGCGACTAAGGTCATAGCGCGAGAAATAACCGTTGCGATCGCCGCACCCTGTAGTTCGAGCCGAGGGAATCCTAAATTTCCATAGATTAGGAGTGGGTCGAGCACAATATTGATGACGGCTGACATCGTCATGATGAGGCTAGGCGTGAGGGTGTTGCCTGCCGCGCGAATGGCACTATTGCCCACCATGGGCACCACCAACAACACCATGCCAAAATACCAAATCCGCATGTAATCGCGAATAAAGGGCATCACGTCTGGTTCGGCTCCAAGGGCTCGAAACAACGGATCAATGGTTAACAACCCGATCGTGACAAAGATAATGACTGCCGTTAGCGCGAGGGTCAGGCTATTCGTTGTGAAGCGCTGAACCCGACGCATATCCCCTTCACCGATCGCCCGAGCAATGACCGACGAGGCTCCAACACCTAAGCCCAACGCCAAGCTACCGAGAGTCATGACGACGGGAAACGTAAAGCTCATGGCCGCGAGTTGGGCTGTCCCCAATTGCCCCACAAAATAGGTGTCGGCAAGGTTGAACGCAATGATGGCGAACAACCCGCCTATCATGGGCAGCGTCAGTTTGAAGAGTTGAGAACTGACAGAGCCTTCGGTAAGTCGTCGTTGCATGAATTACGTGTGAATGGTTTTGATCATCAGTCTAGGATAGGTATCCGCTGAATGCTAGGAAGACACCGCAGGTTACGAGGATTGTGATCCGTCTATGATGCTTTCAGCTCTCCTGTAAGAAGGCTTAGGATAGATATCCACCAAATCATCATGGATATGTATCGTCATGGCTCCCGATTTATGGCTCAGGCTGCTATCGCAACACCCGTTGATTGCGGTTATTCGCGTGACGGATAGAGCACTTGGTGAACGCATGGCTCACGTCGCAGCAGCAGCCGGCATTCGGTTCATTGAGATTACCTGGAATAGTGCTGAGGCAGCCAATTCGATTGAAGCCTTGCGCCATGAGCTGTCCCACTGCATGGTTGGCACTGGGACTATTTTGAATACGGCAATGCTGCATGAGGCGATCGCCGTCGGATCTCAATTCATCTTCTCTCCCCATGTCAACGGTGATCTCATTCGAGCCGCCGTCAAGCACGAAGTACCCATCATTCCCGGTGCTCTCACCCCTACTGAAATGGTGACCGCGTGGCAAGCCGGAGCCTATAGTGTCAAAGTCTTTCCAATGACAGCCGTGGGGGGTTCGCAGTATATCCGCAGTCTTCAAGGCCCACTGGGGCATATCCCATTGATTCCCACGGGAGGAATTACAGTGCATAGCGCGAAAGAATGTTTGGATGCAGGGGCAATCGCCGTCGGTATTTCCTCTCATCTATTTCCCAAATCCCTCATTGATGCAGGCAAATGGGACACCATCACTCATCGTGCAGCCACGCTCGTCGCAGAATTAACCGATGGCGATCGCTCAGAGTTACGGCAAGATGTCTTGACGGATACTGAAGTAGACAGACAACATCTCAGCGTGTGATGAGTTGTCGATTATTTAAATTGCGTGGTTGTCCCCAGCCTCGGGCGGGGGACAACCACCAAAATACGCAAAATAGGTGAGTTTTAGCTTATAAAACTTCAGGTTCCTTAAAGGATGACAGGCTCATTCAGTGTGTAGATTACGAGTAGTCGATCATTGAG
>JBCCWF010000269.1:0-9044 GCA_039194035.1 Cyanobacteria bacterium P01_E01_bin.6
ATTGACCTCAAGAAAAGGATCTTAGATTTCATTGCTTATTTCAATGACACCATGGCCAAACCATTCAAATGGACTTACGAAGGCAAGGCATTGAAGATCTGAGTAATGGTTGGTATATTCACGCCAGAGAGTACTAGTCACACCCGAAATTGGATTCTCAGACGGATTGCAAGTAAATTTAGCGTTCCCGACGTAAAGACCGATCAGCGGTCAATTTCCTTGACCACTTCAACAGCAATGATCGTTTCATCGCCCTATGTCCTCTTTCCTACTGCGTCTAGCGGGTTTAGTTTTGTCTCCAAAATCAAGCTAGCGTTTCGCAAGCCAGGAAGTTTGGCAAGCCAGGGTATCCAGCGAAAAAAGCCGATGCGATCGCGATAGCGGCAGTTTTCTTGCACCAGTGAACGGGTCTGTAGCAGTGATAACCCTAGTGCTGTGACGTCATGTTCATTTTTAATAAACCATTTCAGTGGTGCTCCTAATTGGGCAAGTTGTTTCGCGCCTTTCCCTTTGCTGCTTCCACCCACCGCATCAAATGCAAAGGTTGCACCCGGAAATCGTTGACGCAGTTGGTGAGTGAGCTGTTGCACTTGAGTTATTTCAAAGTACATCAGCAGTCCTTCGGCGATGATTAAGAGGTTTTCTGGAGGACAAATAGGTAACTCATTCAACCATTGAAAATCCAACGCAGAATGACTGATAAATCGGTGCTGTTCAGTCTCCATGTCTAGCTGAAGACGTAAGCTTGTCACTTCGGGCAAATCCAGTTCGATCCAACATTGGCACGCTTGGCCAACTCGGTAGAAGCGGGTCGATAGACCAGATCCCAACTCTACAACAACCGCATCAGAATGGGTAGCAATGTGCCGTTGTGCAATCTGATCAAACAGGTGTGCTCGCATTGCCCAACTGAGTTGAGCAAGCGGTGTATAAAGCCGATCCAACTCTGTGTCCCAAGGTAAGACCTTGAACCATTCAGCCACTTTTGGATCTCGAAAAAGTGCATCGGGACGCTGATGTTCTTCAGCACGAGCCCGTGTGGTCATGAGCATCGTGCGAGGGATGCCAGTCAGTTGAGTTGAAGTTTGAGTCATTTGCTGATTCACCTTATCCCTGTTAGAGAGCGATTATCCCATGGGGAACTGTTTCTCATCATGCAAGCCCGTATCAGAAATCGTGGGTTTAAATCCTTTTCCCACTATCGCAAGAGCCATTAAACAAATTCCCACACAAATTGCAAAAAAGTTTGTGTAGCCAACAGCCTGGGTTATAAATCCACTGATCCCTGCAACAGGAAATATGCCCAGCACGACGATCGTACTTTGCAGTGTATAGTCTGTCCCAGCCGTCTCAGGGCGACAGTAGTCCATCATCAGCGTAAACAAAATCGTGAACGGTAAGCTGTTGCAAATAGCTAATCCAATACACACGATGTAAAGAACTGGTAGACTTGTGAACCCCAGTGTCAATAATATCAATGGAGCAGTGCCGATCACCTGTAAAATTCCGAATAGAATCAGCGATTGCCGCCGTCCCAATGGTTTAATCAATACTCCAGCAATTATGGCTCCCACCATGCCCGCACTGAGGCTGACAATCCCCAGCAACAAGCCAATTTGGGACAATGAGAGTCCTAGATCCACCATTAGCGGACGCAGCATGACCATCGCTAAGCTTGATCCTGTCATATAAACTAACAGCGCCAGCAGCCAGCGAATAATTCCCCGTTGTCGGAAAAATCCAATCATCGCTTGTCGATAAGATATTCGGGTTGGATAGTGGTCGGGGGTATGCTGCTCTTTATGCAGCAACACTGGAATCATTAACAGCAACACCATGAATGCCATGAACGGTAAGCTGCGTGACCAGCCCCACTGATCAACTAGAATTAGGAATCCGCCGCCACCTAGAATACTGCCCAGGTAACTTCCGACCCGTTGAGCTGCATTCCCAGCTCCTCGCTCTGTTGGCTGAAGAAACTGAACTGACATTGCATCGATCGCGATGTCCTGAGTAGCCGCACAGCAGCAGATGAACACCATTGTTATGATGACTGCCGGAAATTGAGTGTTCAAATCCAAACTTGCCGTAAATAGCAATGCCAGTACTAATAAACTTTGCATCGCAATGATCCAGGTTTTGTAATGCCCCCAGCGCGTCCATCCATAGCGATCAACGACGGGTGCCCAGAGGATTTTCAAGATCGTGGGAACAGTAACCAGGGATGTCAGCCCGATCGCTTCCAGAGAGAACCCAAAATTCCGTAAGACAGTCGGTAATGTGAAAGAGAAGAAACCAATTGGCAAATATTGAGCGACGTATAAACAGCTAATTAGAATCAGTTTTGCCCAGAGTTGGGAATCTTTCATCGGCATAGTCTCAAATGCTTGCTCTGACTTGAACACCGAATGTCCGGCGATCGCCAAACGAGCTGAAACGATTTCCGACTCCAAACTGTTCCACTAGATACTCAGTATTAAATAGGTTATTCACAAACAAATACACGCCGTAGTTTTCATGCTCATACCCCAAGCGAGCGTTAACCAGAGCAAAGGGACCTTGCTCAAACTGATTCCCTTCATCGAAGAAGTAATTACCAAAACCCTGCAATTCTAGCCGACTTAATAGTCCAAAAGATGCTAGATATTGCACAGACAGATTGTAATTGAATCTTGGAGTAAATGGCAGACGATTGCCGCTGGAATCTTCTCCCGTCAAGGGGTTAAAGAAATCCGTAAATTCGTCATCAAGAAAGCCGAATCCAGCTACGACATCTAACCCCTGTGTCGGTACTGCCCCAAGTTCTAACTCAAATCCATTAATTCTCACGTCGGCATTGGAAACTGTGGAAGAGAGGAAGGCTTCATCAAACAACGCGACTTGGTAATCATTGACATCATTCGTAAATACAGCCACATTTGCACGAACCCGATCATTGAGCCACGTTGTTTTGACGCCCAGCTCAAAATTCCACGATGTTTCTTCATCAAACTCCAACGCCTCGGGAAAATCTGTGTTGAAATTGAGTCCACCAGGTCGATACCCCCGAGTGGCGCTGGCATAGGTCACGACGTTGGGATTGAAGCGATACTCTACCGCAAATCTAGGTAAAACCGCACTACTCCGTTGTTCCTCGCCATCTACGTCTAGCCCAATCGGAAATGAGTCCCCGCCAGGTACTTCAAATCGACGGTCTCGATCCAGGTGAGTTTCATTGGTTTCGTATCGTAATCCTGTCGTCAGGGTGAGGTTTTCAATGGGTTTGTAGTCAATCTGGCCAAACCCCGCAAAGGTGTCTTGTTCCAAGTCAGTAACGGTTAAGCTGAGCCCTGAACCTATAAGGTCAAATCCACCATCACTTTCAAAGTTTCTAGCTTCGTAGTACCCCCCTACGAGCCAGCGAAATCTTTCCGCATCGTCAGGAGATTGAACCCGAAATTCTTGACTCCAAACGGTTGTATTGGTTTCTAGGGGAAACCGGATGCGATCGTCAGATGTCCCATCTGCATCGAGCTGCCGCTCAAAATTGGTGAATCGACGCGTGGTAGTAGAATTAACCTGAAAGGTTGGCTGATTGTAGGCAATTTTCAACGCTTGACTGTTGGAATTTAGCTGTACAAACCCAATTTCGTTCGACTCAGCAACGAACGGTTCAATCTGGTTAGTGAAGCCATCATTGTCAGAGGAACGTACTGTATTAATCAAAGAGATTTCCCAGTTTTCGGACGGCGTCCAGCGTAAATCGGCAAACCCAGACCCTTCTGTGCGATCGCCCACATTCTCATCTAGGAAGACGTTGTCTACTAGGCCACCCTGACGATTAAACGCTCCAGCGACTCGGAACCCGAACGTATCTGACGCAACTGTATCGCTAACAGAAAGCTGTAGATTTATTAGATTTTCGTTGCCATAGCTAGCGGCTGACCGTATCTCAAGATCATCTGAAGGTGGACGAGTGATAATATTGACGACTCCAGCAATGCTGCTTCTTCCATAGAGAATATTTTGAGGTCCCCGCAAGACCTCAACTCGTTCTAGATCAGTCAAAAGCGTGTCAAAGAAGAAGCCGGAGTCGTAGGGGACGCCATTGATAAAGAAGCCAACAGCGTCTCGACCGAGGAAGTTATTGTTCCCAAGCCCTCTAACCGTGTAGCTAGAGGTATTTCCTGGGCTAGATGGAAAGAAGATGAAGTTGGGAGCATTCTGGGAAATCCCTTCCAGAGAATCAATCTGAGCATCTTCTAGTTGCTCCTCAGTTAGCACGGTCAGACTGATTGGTACATCCTGTACTTCATCAGGTATCCTTTCGGCGGTAACCACGATCTGAATCGCATCTTCAACGTCTGCCTGCTCTGCGTCATCTGAGCTGACTGTGAATACATTCACAATCAAAGCTTGAGTGTCTGCCCCAAATTCAGCGTTAGGAGGAGACTCAGATCCTGTAATCACAACACGGACACGTTCATCAGGTAGATTTGAAACGGTGATTAGGGCAATTCCTGCAGCTGGATCAGCAGCCTGCAACTCATCGCCCTCTGGCAAACGCAATACAGCATTAGGAATGTCAGCAATCAACGCATTGCCAACTACTGAGGTTGTTGGAGTTGCGAGTTGACCGTCGGCCGTATTGAAGAGCATTTCAACGCCTGTCTCAGTTGTATTGAACTGAACCCCCACGATTGGCACAACAGTAGATTGCGCTAACTCTGCTGTCCATGCTTCTACAGTCGTTAAAGGCAGATCAATCTCGCTCAAATACAGAATATCAGTATCTGAGGGGCGATCGCCCTCTAACCCTTCTATCCCTTGTGCTTCAATCTCAGCCTTAACGGGTTGAATGACGACACACCAAGCAATGCCCGTCAGCAGCAAACATTTTTTTACAGTAATCAAATCCATAAACAGCCCTCACATCCAAGCCGATCTTGCTTATTAGCAATCATTTTTAATAAGAGTGATTGGATATTAGAGGGAAACGGGCGATTGCCCGAACGCTAGCCGGAGTTTATTCGAACGCTAGCCGGAGGTTTTTGCCGAGTTGATATGCCAGTATTGCTAACGGTAAGCCGCCTTATAATCGCTGGGATTGAGGCCAAATTTGCGTCTGAATGCCACGGCAAATGCACTGCGATTGGCGAATCCGATGGCAGTGGCGACCCCTGTCACCGTCATCTGGTTTCCTTGCAAAAGCTTTGCCGCTCGTTCCATACGATAGTTATGGAGATAGCCAAAAACCGTCATGCCGAAAACCTGACGAAATCCTTGCTTTAGCTTGCAATCGTTGATGCCAACCTGCCGGGCTAGTGTCAGCAACGACGGAGGATTATCCATTCGACTAACTAAAATATCCCTAGCTTGATGAATGAGTTTCACGTCGTCGGATTTGAGTGAATGGTTTTCTTTAAAGGAGGGTCGCTGAGTCTTGAGGTGATCAAGAGCGAGTGACACTAGTTCTAAACTCTTACTTTCCAAAAACAGCCGTCGAACTGCACCATGATAGGGACAGTGCAGAATTTGCTGCAGTGCGATCGCCATCAACGGCGTGGTTTTGCTCAATTCCCAATAGGGCGTCACGATATCGGCACCAAACTTCTGCCGCAATTCAGTCAGTTGATGATCCTCACCCAGGATGGTTTGAAACATCTGAGGAGTAACGACAATTTCGACAGTGCGAATATTTTTGACTGCAACAAACTCCACCTGGCCAGCCTGATCAGCGCAATATACGAGGCAATACTCCCCTGAAGATGCACTCACATCAGCGTTAATTCCCTGAATAGCTCCCCCTACAGACCCAGATAGAAAAAACTTGAGCATGACAGGTGAATGATCTGGAGATCTTGCTGCTGCCGCAATCAGCAAATTTTCATGGAGCAGGTGCTGTTGGATAACAAGGGCAAGACCTCGTTCGCGGAGATTAATACTGTGCACTCGACCTTCTCCCAATGACTTGGGTAGCATCAGGGTACCCTCATGTCCCGAGAGCTGACATGTCGCACCTGTTTGCTGCTGAAGCTCGATCAGTGCTGCCTGGAAATCAGTGGCTGTGAAAGATACTTTCATTGTGGGTATTGCCGCTTAGATGATCCTATAGAACCCATTTGAGATCTCAGGAAGGGGCTGCAAGCCGCTTCAGCATTAGCCTGATAAAGCAAAGTCCCGCTGGCAATATACAGATCCATTTATGGCTTCACCTCAATGATGCGGTTATGACCACTCCCTACCTGTGCCGCTTCTGCCCAGAGCTCATTTGTTTCGTACCAGGTCAATTCAAGTCCCGTAGCACATAAGCGGTATGCTTATCACGCATACCTACTCTAATAGGAATAAATGTTAATAGGCTAGCACCTTAAAGCAGCTCTTTCAAGGTGAAGAGGATAGATTCTTAAGATTTGGCTGAACACTTTGAAAGGGCTGGATTATGGACTGAGCCAAGAGCAAATTCAACAACGGTTCGTCGCTTAGTTCGACAGAGCACAATACCGATCGTAGGTGATTTACATCGTTTGCGAAATATGTTGTTTATCGCTTCTACTAGGACTAGGTCGTACCTCAGAGCAGCTGGGGGTTAGGTTGCAATATCACCCCCAGCTCCAAGGCTGGGTGGCTAATCCAGCCTTGGAGCTGCTGTATTTTTGAATCGAGAGTGTTGCCATATCCAGTTGAAGTAACTCACCATTAAACGAGTAGTCACTTTCGTCTGCTCCCATTGTTTCCCAAACTTATTCTGTCGTCGGTGCCATCGCCCCGTCTGCTGCCGCACAATCCCATTAGTGCGCTCGACTCGTTGGGTGTTTTCTTCATGCAAAATCACACGAACTTCGGGCTCTTGGCAGCTTTTGGTGATGCTAGATGAATCGAGCAGAATAAGGGACGAACCTTTAGTGCATCAATCCCGTGGAATTCTTCCAGTATCTACTTCCTAGTCAATCAATTCTAACTCTTCAACGGTGGACTGTTGATTCGGTGAACCAACAGATGATGTTCACTGTATCGTCAACCCAGCAGGTAGCGCATTGCCCCCTGTGCCAGTGTCCAAGCCAGCGTATCCACAGTCGCTATGAGCGAACCCTCAAAGATTTACCACTCGTTCAGTTCAGCTTGACCATTCTGCTAGAGGCGTGTAAGTTCTTCTGTCAGAATGAGTCCTGTGTGCGTCGTATCTTTACCGAACGTCTGCCTGCTGTCGTTGCTCCTTGGGCCAGACGCACGATTCGATATCACGACCATCTCAAAGCTATGGGATTAACTCTGGGAGGCTCAGCTGCCACACGTCTCAGCCATCAACTGAATTATGGTCATAGTCGCAATAAGTTCCTGAATCTACTGTCCAGCCTATCGTTGCCCGTCATTTCCACACCTAAAGTATTGGGCGTAGATGATTTCGCCCTCAGAAAAGGCCATCATTACGGCACGATTTTGGTAGATCGCGACCAGCACTGTCCCATTGCGCTACTTCCTGACCGTAGTGCAGAAACCCTAGAAACCTGGTTGAAGGAACACCCTGGCATTGAAATTCTGTCGCGAGATCGCGCCAAAACCTACAAGCGGGGGATGAGTAATGGTGCTCCGAATGCAATTCAAGTTGCCGACCGCTTTCACCTGCTGCAAAACCTTGAAGAAGCCTTAGAGAAGGACTTCAAGGGGAAATCTCACATCTTAAAGAGCGTTGAGAGGGCTTATCTAAAGGCCATAAGTGGTGAACCCGCTCACCCACCTGAAGTCAAGGAGGCTCAGCATCCGCGTCGATTACAAAGAATGCAGAAGCGGGCTGAACGCTTGAAGAACTATGAACAAACCCACACCCTCCGAAACCAGGGCTATCGTGTCAAAGATATTGCTCACCACCTTGGCATCGGAGAGCGCACCGTCTATACGTATTTATCTCATCCAACGTTCCCAGAATGGCAACCCACCGTCCATCGTCGTCGCAGAGGAAGTCAACTCGATACCTACAAACCTTATCTCAACCAGCAATGGGAACAAGGGCGTCACTCCAGCAAAACATTGTTTGAAGACATCCAGCAGCAAGGCTAACCAGGAAGTTACATGAGCGTTACCCGCTACACCCGGAAACTCCGTCAACTGAAGCGTGATGAACAGTATCCCTTAGCGGATCTAAATCCAGCCCAATCACTGAGCGGTCTTGCCCCCAAACCGTTGAGTGCCAGACGAGCAGCTTGGTTAGTCTTAGAGGATGTTTGAAAAGGGTGGATAGTGCATAAAAAAGGCTACTCGGTATACGCTGCAAGTAGAAACCAAACAGCCATCGAGTAGACCGATGAGAACATCATATCCGAGCGATCTGAGTGAAGCGCAATTTGAGGTCCTCCAAGCCCTCATTCCTCCCGCAAACTGGGGGGTCGACCCCGCAGTGTGGACATGTGGGCGGTGCTCAACGCCATCATGTATGTGCTAGTAGAAGGGATTCAATGGCGAGCCTTGCCCTCTGACTTTCCCAAGTGGCAAACGGTGTATACCTACTTTCGAAATTGGCGCAAGGACGGGACTTGGCTCGCGATTCACGATTAATTATATCGCCGAGAACGCCTTGTCAGTGGTCGAGAGGCGAGTCCCTCAGAAGCGATTCTCGATAGTCAAAGCGTTAAAAGTGCCGCATTCGTCCAAGAAGAGGTTGGCTACGATGCAGGCAAGCAAACCAAAGGCCGAAAACGCTTTGCGCTGGTCGATACCCTGGGGCTACTGCTACGAGTGCGGGTCATCGCCGCGAATACCCCAGAGCGAGCTGGAGCAAAACCCCTGCTTCAGCTCATTAACGCTTTAGGCCATCGAGTGAGTCGCCTCCATACCATCTGGGCGGATGGAGGCTTCAGTGGAGCAGATTTTATGATGTGGGTGATGGACCACTGCCGTTGGATTCTGACGGTCGTGCTCCGTCCTGCTTTAAGGTGCTCAAAAAGCGGTGGGTAGTCGAGAACATCCAGTCATAGTGCCGACATAAACATCAAGCTGAGTTGTACCCCTATTGTGGGAATTGAGGAGCTGTTACGGTTAGTGGCTCTGGTCGCTCAATACTTGACAGC
>JBCCWF010000270.1:0-9042 GCA_039194035.1 Cyanobacteria bacterium P01_E01_bin.6
AGGGTTTTGGTTTTAATTACGTCCAGGTACTTACCATTAAGCTAAGACCATTAAGATGGAGGAGTGACACGCATCAAAACTTGCCCAAACTCCACTGGCTCAGAGTTTTCTACCAAAATTTCTGCAATTTCTCCAGAAAAATCCGCTTCAATCTCGTTCATCAGCTTCATGGCTTCAATAATACACACGGTTTGTCCCGTGGAAATGCGATCGCCCACGCTCACAAACGGAGCCTCATCAGGAGCAGGAGAACGGTAGAAGGTACCTACCATGGGAGACGTAATATCCAATAACTTTGATTCGGCACCGGTTGGCGAGGGAGGAGGCAATGGTGCAGCGGCAGCAACAGGAGTAATGGCTGTAGCATTCTGCATGCCTAACGTTGCCGGATCCGTTGGCATTAATGTCGCTGGAGCAAGCGTCACTGTATTTTTTTCAAGTGTTTTACGAACCGTCAGTTCAAAGTCGCTGCTCTTGAGCGTCAATTCCTCAATGTCGGTTTTTCCAAGAGTTGTTAATAATTCCTGGAGTTCACTAAAATTCAGTTCCACAACTCGGCCTCTTATATCTGCTGCCCGTCATCTAAATTCTCTGCACAACCACGCTATTCACGACCCATATACGAATCTGTTCGGGTATCCACTTTGATTCGCTCTCCAATCGTGATGAATAGCGGCACCATTACCTGAGCCCCAGTCTCAACAATGGCAGGCTTTGTCCCACCAGTTGCCGTATCCCCTTTCACACCTGGATCCGTTTGAGTTACTTCGAGCACCACAGAATTCGGAAGTTCAACCTCAAGGACTTGGTCACCCCACTGAATGACATTGACTTCCATCCCTTCTTTGATGTACTTTACGCCGCTACCAATCTGAGATTCACTCAAGCGGGACTCTTCGTAGGTTTCCATGTCCATGAAAACGAACTGTTCGCCTTCCTTGTAGGTATGCTGCATCACGCTTTTTTCCAACGTTGCTTGAGGCACCATCTCACCGGCACGGAATGTTCGTTCAACGGTATTTCCGGACTGCACATTCTTTAGCTTTGTACGAACAAAGGCTGAACCCTTCCCAGGTTTCACGTGAAGAAATTCGACAACCTTCAAAACTGAACCATCAAGTTCAATGCTGACACCTGAGCGAAAGTCGTTACTGGAAATCATAGCCTCGCATTAAGGGAGAACAATGGGCAACCTATTGTAACTCTCATGGGGATATCTCTCGAAACTTTATGGTCATTTTTATTCATTCGCCAGACCCTAACGAGACACCCACTCGGGTACAACGTCAACGAGAATCCTACATGCCTTGGCTGTTTTGCATTTGGATTCGGGATAAGCGAGATTTGACTGATCGGCAATGACGACGCTATGGCAAGATTGAACATGGCAATTTGATGACTCAAGTCGATGCATGTCTCGGTGAATCCTGTGACTTTTATTTCTAAACTCGTTTCTTCGAACGCAATCTGTGCAGCTGCTCCACTAGCACGGCTGGGTCAGATGTCTCACCGTATCGTACGGATCACGCTGTCAGTTGCGATCGCCCTAACAATAATGGTGGGCACTGGCGTTGGTTCTGCATGGGCCAATGAAGCGATCGCCCACCCGGCGTCTGCTGATTTGGGACTGCAGCTGAGCGCACTCCCTCCTGGTAATGCGATTAAGGATGGAAAAGCCCTGCTGCGATACGCATTGCCTATCGATAATAAGACCATTCGAAGTCTGCAAAAAGAATTAGAAAGTATCTCTGAAACGCTTCGAGTTCAAGGCAGTCGTCGAATTAGCTCAGTGAATCGCAATATTGATCGAATCGAGAAATTCTTGCATCGATCGGACAATTTGTTAGCTGATGTCCCCGATGGCAACAAAGCGCAAGTGGAAGCTCTGCTAGCAACCTTAACGACTGATGCCGCTGATTTGCGTACCTACACAGATGCACGAGACAAGGAGGCAGTTTGGACGAAGCGATCCGAGATGCTGGATGTTGTCGGCGAGATTGAATCTTTGATGGTCACCGAGTTTCCGTTTGAGGTGCCTGAAGAATACAGCAATCTGCCTCAGCTCAAGGGACGAGCGACCATCGAATTAGTTACCAACAAAGGCACCATGCAGATGGTGGTTGATGGCTACAATGCTCCTGTGACGGCTGGAAATTTTGTAGATCTGGTACAGCGTAAGTTTTATGATGGCTTGGACATTACCCGTGCAGAAGACTTCTATGTGGTACAGGTCGGTGATCCACCGGGGTCGGAGGATGGATTTGTGGATCCCAAAACAGGACAATATCGCTCCATTCCCCTAGAGATTATGGTTCAGGGAGAAAAAGAGCCTTTGTATGGCCTGACGATGGAAGATGTGGGCATGTATCTAGAAAATCCAGTGTTACCATTTTCTGCCTATGGCACGGTGGCCATGGCACGTCCAGGAGACGACCCGGATGGAGCGTCGTCTCAGTTCTTTTTCCTTAAGTTTCAGTCTGAACTGACTCCTGCTGGGCTGAACTTATTGGATGGTCGTTATGCTGTCTTTGGCTACGTTACTGAAGATAAGAGAGTGCTGGACGAGCTACAGGTGGGCGATCGCATTAAGTCTGCCCGAGTGCTCGATGGATTGGAGAACTTGGTGCTGCCATCCGCATAGATTCATCCGCATCAGTAGCTCAGCATGATTAAACTGAAAACCCAAAAACCTGGGGAGCGTCCCTCCGGGACGCTCCCCAGGTTTTTAAAGTGAGTTTAAGTGCCTGGACGTCATTAAAACCAAAAGCCCAAATCCTGTGCCGACCGCTGCGCGGTCGGCACAGGATTTGGAAGAATACGTTTAATGATGGCCATCTACTTATTGATGCCTATCTACTTAGATTTAGGGTTATTAGATTTAGGGTTATCTGTACCCTGTCAAATTCCATAAAATCGTGAATGAGGAACTCTCATCGCTTATAAGGATGAACGTTTCAGATATTGGAGAACAGGGGCTTTTAAAGCGACTTCATCAATTCTGTCCTCCTCATTTGGTCGGGGATGATGCAGCGATTCTAGATGTACTTCCAGGACATCAATTGGTGATGACCACGGATGTTCTGGTGGATGGAGTGCATTTCAGCGTTGGTCATGCATCTCCTTCGATAGTGACAACATCTCCGGAAGATGCGGGATGGCGATCGATCGCCGCCAATCTGTCGGACTTAGCTGCAATGGGAGCCGAACCAACGGCTGTCACCGTTGGGCTAAGTTTACCGAGCAGTATTCCTGTTGCACAGGTAGAAGCACTCTACAAAGGCATGAAAGATTGCCTGGATACATTCGGTGGCGTCATTGCTGGAGGGGATGTTTGCCGATCGTCAGTGATTTCTCTGGCGATCGCTGCTTTTGGCCATGTTTCACCAGACCAGATAATCCGCCGAACAACAGCGCAACCTGGTGATGTCATTGTCGCCACCGGTCTGCATGGCGCATCTCGCGCAGGACTGGAGTTGTTATTATCCCCTAATGCTGGGAAGGATCTATCTGCGGGCGATCGTGCACACTTAATTGCAGCACACCAGCGACCGCGTCCTCGATTTGATGTGATTGCTGTGTTGCAAAAGATGGACGCATTTCAACATGCCTACTCCATTACAGGGATGGATAGTAGCGATGGACTCGCAGATGCTGTCGTGCAACTGTGTCACCAGAGCGGCGTTGGAGCCAGAATTGAGCGAGAGCGTCTACCCATGCCGTCGTGTTTTTCATCGTGGCTCCCCCCTGAACAGGCCATTGATTGGGTTTTGTATGGAGGGGAAGATTTTGAGCTTGTGTTGTGTGTAGCCGAACCGATTGGGCGATCGCTCGTCAAACAACTCGGCACCACCGCTGCCGTGATCGGCACCATTACGCCACAGCCAGATATTCTGCTAGTAGACAGCAGTATGCCGAGTTCACCGATTGTATTGTCCCAAAATCAAGGATTTCAGCACTTCTAGAACACGTTTCACAACGTCCATCTCGGCTTGTATTTTAAGGCGGGATTCTTCCTGGCTTATTCTTCCTGGCTTAATGTATAAACCTCAATCACTCATTTCTTCGTAGTCAATGCTGAGTTGTGTTGATTACAAGCCTGACTTAGCAGGTTATGAGGAACAAGTTTGCATTTGATGATGCGTTGATGCGTTTTCTTTTAGTAATGCGCCCCAGAAAAAAACAGGGCGATCGCCTTGGGGGCAATTGGGTTTAACGTTCACAAAATCGCGTGTCCGACGCCAACATTCCAAGTTCAAACGTCTTCATCCATTCAATCAGGACCTCAGAGAGCTGCTCAAAATCATCTCGACGAATCAGCGCAGCCGCATATTGTAGTGGTTGTGCCATCAGCACGGCACTGTAAACCTCCCCATGCACCACAGCATGTTGAAAGTCTTGTAATTGAAGAGAATCCATGAAAAGCGTTCGCAGACCAAATGCTTGAAAAACAGTTTGAATCCATTGACTGTCAAGGTCATCACGGACTGTGAGGTAGGTTTTCGGTAACCCACTTAAATCAAAAACAGCAACTCCCACAATTGCATCTAAAAGAAGCTGCTCATTCACCTCTTGATGATCCATGGCAAGATTTGATGGCATGACGCAGAGAGCAAAACATATAAGATTAAGCGAAACGTGTAAGACACAATTTAAAGGTTCCCAAAAACGTAAGAAACGACGCTTCAGCGTCATAATTCCAGTATTTTGCAGTGTTCAATATACTAAATTGTTGTTGCCGAGGTAGCTCTTCCGTCGTAGCGTTATTAGCCAGGAAGGATAGTTTCTTAGCTAGATTTTTGGTCTAGTTGCAGCGCACGCTCTAAGGCTGCTTTTTCTCTTGCTCGTCTTACGTAGGGCTGCAGTTGGGCGGTTGTCCAACCACTCAATAGACTCAAATCATCCACGCTCATGCCCTTCATCAGCATCTCTACACACCACGTTTGCCGTGCTTGTTCAATATGTGGAGGACTATTGTCTGGAGCCAACATATCAGCCGTGGCAGCGTGCCAAAGCTCCAACAACGCCGATTGAGTCAATGGTTGACCTTGATCGGTAAGAAACAGAGAAGGATCTTGATCTTTCCGTGACTTGAGCCATTGACTTAACGGATTGTTGGCATAGGAACCATATCGTTTGCCCATTACCCATTGATTCACAGGCACTTGACGCACGGCCCCATGATTGATTTGAACCAAATGTTGACGCGCATTCGATATATGGTGCGATCGCCTCAATCCAAGCACCTCCGTTGGAAGTATCCCTGAGCCAAATAGGAGGTAAACAATCGCATAGGTTTGTGCCCCGTGCTTTTTTGCTTGCTGCAAAATTGAGCGGACGACATCAGCCGGTAAATCTGCAATTCTCTTCTCATCGTGTTTCGACATCGAATCAGGTAAAGCGGTTACACGTCCTTGTTGTTCTGACATAGTCACAATATCCGGAGGTGAGGAGGCGATCGCCCCATGAAGGCAAAGCTGCACCACGCTATCGATGAACGTGTCTCGATTAGTCCCTCCCGAATGAAGTTCGCTCGTCAGCTCAGTCACTAAACAGCCATACAAAAGGCTATTTAGCAACCTCGCAAGCGCCTCTGAGGATACATACGCTGTCACCCGCTCTCGCTCCATGACACGCGCAAGATAGGCTGCTAACTCCTGTGTCGATTGCGTTAACCGTTGTGCTAACACCCGTTGTTGCATCACCGAATATTGCCCTGCTTCTCCGACTAACGCCCGCAGCAATTCTGAATGCTGTTCAAGGCGGAGGAGGCGATCCCGCGCGTAATTTGTTATCGCGCCAGCCAAGGAATCGGATTCCATGCTTGAACCCGAAAATGACTCATGAAGATGAGAGAACATTCCAGAGTCGTCAATGACCGCCAGAAGCAAGTCATGCTTGCTTCCAAAATTTCTAAATAGCGTTGCTTCATTGACTTCTGCAAGATCGGCAATTTGGCGAGTCGTCGTTAGGTTAAACCCCTGATCTGAAAAAAGATTCAGAGCTGCTGCAAGCAAGCGTTTTCGAGATGAAGAAGGAGAACGAGTCATACTTTTTGCAAGTAACACTTGCATAAATTAAGGTTTACCGTTATTGTGGAAATATGCAAGCAGCACTTGCGTTTCATCTTCACTATAACAGGCTCTTTTCTCCACCATCTCCGTTATGACTTATCAATCAACATCAACTCCCTCAACGTCTCCAGATAGTCGCGCAGCACTCAAGTTGGATTGGGTAACGATCGCCTTTTTTGCAGGGCTTCATGGGATAGCGCTGCTTGCACCTTGGTTTTTCTCCTGGTCAGCGTTGGCGATCGCTATTGGGTTGCACTGGCTATGTGGCAGCATCGGAATTTGTCTCGGATATCATCGATTGCTCTCCCATCGAAGCTTTCAGGTGCCCAAATGGTTGGAATACATCATTGCGACGATTGGCGCTCTAGCGCTTCAAGGGGGGCCAATTTTCTGGGTTGCGGGACATCGTCGTCATCACGCCAACTCCGACGATCTGAACAAGGATCCTCATTCATCTGCCCGTGGATTTTGGTGGAGTCACATTCTATGGCTGTGCTACCAAAATCCTGAGTTCTTCGAATACAAGCACTACAGACAACATGCTCGCGACCTCGATCGTGATCCGTACTATCGATGGCTCAACCAGAACTTCCTCTTCGTGCAAGTGTTGCTTGGCGCATTGCTCTATGGACTAGGCGGTTGGTCATTTGTTATCTATGGCATTGCAGTTCGCTCGGTTACCTTGTGGCATAGCACATGGCTCATTAACTCTGTGACTCACATGATGGGATATCGTAACTTTGATTGTGATGACGATTCTCGGAACCTCTGGTGGGCAGCAATTCTGACCTATGGCGAAGGTTGGCACAATAACCATCACGCAAATCCTCGCGTTGCGAAAGCTGGTTTACGGTGGTGGGAAGTGGATATGACCTGGTGGGCAATTCAGCTCTTGGAAATGTTAGGCTTGGCCAAGAAAGTCGTAAAACCTCTAGGCATGAAGCAATTTATCGGACGAATTTAGTGCAACTTTCCTGAAAACACGATTTATCAATTCTCTAGACCCCGAGCATGGTACATTCGCACCATGCTCGGGGTTTATTTTCGGTACGAGGAATCGTCATCATATGGTTACTGAAAAAGAGAAGATGCTGATAGGTGAGCTGTACGATCCGACAGATCCCCAACTCACTGCTGAGCGTCAACGTGCACGTATGTTATGCCAATCTCTCAATGCGTCTAGCAATGCCGAGGACGAGCTACGGCAACGTATTTTTCAGGACTTATTTCGATCCCTTGGGAATGACTTTTGGCTTGAGCCTCCCTTCTACTGCGATTATGGGTCTAACATCACAATCGGCGATCGCGTCTTCTTCAATTTCAATTGTGTCGTTCTAGATCCAGCGCCCGTTACGATTGGCCACAATGTGTTCATTGGCCCTTCGGTGCAACTTTATACAGCAATGCATCCACTAGATGCATCGGAGAGGCGAACCTGGAAAGAATATGCCAAGCCGATTTCCATTGGCTCAGATGTTTGGATTGGTGGCGGAGCCATTGTTTGTCCTGGTGTTCGAATTGGCAATCAATCCGTTATCGGAGCAGGTAGCGTGGTGACCCGTGATATTCCAAGCCATGTTTTGGCGGTCGGCAACCCTTGTCGAATCATTCGGTCAATAGTAGACCATCAAGATGTGTCGTCAGCCACATCTCAGCAAACTGACCATAGTTAAGGGCTTCCTAAATAGCTAGACAAAATATAAAACCCATCAATCCTGCGCCGTCCGCGCCGCCCGCGGCTCAGGATTGATGGGTTTTAATGATGCCGAGGTACTTATCAGAATTTGATGTTTGAAGCAAAACCACGTTAGGTACATGACTTGGCAAACTTCGCAGATTCATAACAAAGAAATGAGCAATTGAGGCCCGCGACGCGGGCCTCAATTGCTCATTTCTTTGTAAACTTTGCCAAGTGGTGTTAAGTACAACTCGCACCAAGTTTCTGAAGTCCATAATGGTGAGCATGATCAGCCGATACATCGGGTAAGTTGAGGAGTAGGTCGTCCCAGGTTGTATCGCGATGCAGCGCATCAATCACAAGGGGGAGCGGATCGGGCAATATGGCCGGAAAATCTCGTTCTTCTGCCAAGTGAATCGAAAACGCAAGGTGCTCTGCCGGTGGATAAAACTGAGTATCAATCCCCTCCCGATTGCCTCTTGCATCCACTCGGTACCATCCAAACTCCTCTAGGTATATGCTGTTTAATCCATGCAAGCAGTATGGGCTACCTTGGTCATCGATGCTTAATCGTTGATAGCAAAATCCTGACGGGATACCATTGGCTCGTAGCAATGCCGCCAGTAAGTGACTTTTGGCGAAGCAATAGCCTGTTTTATACGTCAGCACATCTGAGGCAGAGCACGTGACTGGATTCATCCGGTAGTCAACGCTGTGACGAATATGGTCTCTCACCCATTCGAAACAGGTTTTGGCGATCGCCAAAGGTGATTCTAAGTCCCCAGCTAATACTCTCGCACGAGACTTCACATGAGGTTCATGCCAATTGATGACCTCTGTTGCTCGCAAATACGGATGAACGATCATTGTCTTCATCAATTTAGACCATCGAGAGTTTAGACCATGCAGCCATTCGTATGGAGCTGAGCTTAACGCTAGCAGTTTGTCGATTCTCAATCGTACAAAGCGTTTCCGACAAGCACTAAGCCATTTATCGATTTGCAGAGTAACATTAAAGGTAATCTGAAAAAGTTATGCTTAGTTGAAATGTATAGCTGGACATGCTATACGTAGGCTACAAAGGTACAACACTGATATAAGCAGGGTATATCTAGTAAGCTTACTTTTGTGAAAAAAGTTTTGATCAGGGTCGAGTAAATTCGGAAACGTCAATCGAGTAAAGCTAGCTCAATCTACTTGGATTGGTTATCCTAGGTGAAAGCTACGATAACTGAATTTACTCAAAGACCCCAAAAGTTTATGGGTGTGCCAGAAAAAGAATCATGGTTGGAC
>JBCCWF010000271.1:0-8976 GCA_039194035.1 Cyanobacteria bacterium P01_E01_bin.6
TTTCCATCCTCTGGTGCAGTTGTGTCACTCGCTCTTTGCCCAAGGGCAATCTGTTGAACAAGTTGTGGAGGTCATGATGCCTGCCTAAGTCTCTTTTTTCTTCTTAAAACAAAAAACTTCGAGAACTTTGCCAAGTCGTGTGATGAGCCACATCGCGGCATGATCCTGTTGGATAGGTGGACATTGAGGAACCGGGATGAACTATTTGGGCAACAAGTTGAATCTCTCCATCATCAGTGCGCATCCATCCTCCAGCCTCCATAAGATGATCTGGTCGTTGTGTTATTGACCTTTCTCTCTGCATCGTTTCTACCAGATCAAGTTCCTGAATCTCCCCCAATGAATGATTCAGAAAAGACACGTCCATCTCATATTCTGTAGAATTTTGTGAGGTCAGTGCTGAAAGAGCATCTGTCAGTCGCAAGTCTTGCCAAATAATCGGACTTTGCAAAGACTGACTCGGGTCAGCAGGTACCCCACCCCGTCCTGTCAATACAAATTCATTTCCCAGCCGTTGTTCGCAAGCTGCAGCAATCTGATCCGTATCTACAATGCCTGGCTCTGAAAATTCCTCAGGCAATATATCAACATCAGATGTATTAATTTCGACAACACCATTAAACTCTGATCCCAGTGCAGACGTTGCTGTGATATCACTTTCAGCAGTCAGCTGTTCACGGAACTCAGTTCCAAAAATCTGGTCCGCATTGATCACAATACGTCCACCAAAACTGTTTTCTGCATTCGCGGTAATATCGCTATTTTCAAAGGCAAGCAACAATCCCGTATTAATCCTAAGGTTGCCCCCAGGCTCTTGCCCTTGAGCATTGGCCATAATTGCACTATGACCAAATAAAAACAGATTCTCAGCCTGAAGTGAAATATTACCGCTTCTTCCAGTTACCGTGGATGCACTAATCGTCCCCTGGTTCAGCAAGCGAACCTCATCTACGACAATCTCAATATTTCCAGCAGAACCTTGACCAACGCGAACCCGTGACCCATCACTAGGAAGATTACTTACCCCAATTGCCGCACCATTTTCAATAACCAGGCGATCGCCCATCACCTGAATGTCTCCACCAGATCCTGTATCGGTAAGGGCACTTGCAAATAGCCCACTTTTAGCGAAGCGGTTAGAACCAGATAAGAGAATGTTTTCGACATCAAGTCTCATTAATCCAGCATTTCCTGCTCCCCGAGTTCCAGTCACAACTTGCCCTCCATTCAAGACTTGCAGAGTTTCAGCCTGAATATCAAGATTGCCGCTATTACCCGTAGCGTTGGAGTTAACAGCTGTAAATAGCCCCGTGCTGCCCGTATCACTACCGGTGATGGTAATGTCTCGGGCATTAATGCTGAGGTTGCCAGCATCCCCTTCATTGAAGGTTGAACTTGATATCGAAGCCCCTTCAGAAATCCGCAAGACTCCTGTGTCAACTGTGATATTGCCTCCTCTTCCGTTGCTGTCATCAGTTTGTGCGAACAAGCCACTTGGATTACCTCCTAGCGAAACCCCAGAGAGCTCTATCGATTCCGCAGACACATTTAAATCTCCTGCCGAACCTCGTCCAAATGTACTGGCCAACACTGTTGCACCACCTGAAACCGACAACCTATTCGTATTAATAACCAAATCACCCGCATTACCTGATGCATCCAGTTGAACGGAACTTAAGATAGAGCTAGCTCCTAAAAATGCGGCTCCTGAAACCACCTCAACTGAGTTCGCAGTAATATCAATTTGTCCAGAATCTCCTCGCCCAAAGGTACTTGTCGAGATTTCTGCCCCACCAGTAACCAACAAACGCCCTGTTTCAATGGATATCGACCCACCATCTCCAACACTACTCACATCAGCCAAGAGGCCACCAGACAGCCCTAAATCTGGAATACCTCCCCTTAGAACAAGCCGACGAGGTGCGTCAATGGTCAAATTCCCAGCATTTCCCAGCCCAAGCGTATCTACAGAAATGAGCCCACCATCCACTACTCTCATGATTGGAGCATGAATATCGATGCTCCCCCCAGTTCCAGTCGCATTTGTTTCTGGCGTAGAAAAGATGCTACTGGGAAACAATGGTGTGCTCATATCCGATGAAAACCCCGTCAAAATGAGTCTGTCACTCGCAGTCACGAGGGTTTGTCCGCCAGTTCCATTCCCTTGAGTATTCGCCAGAATCGTTGAGCCGTCTTCTAGTTTGATGTCACTACCTTGTATTTGAACATCCCCACTACCAGTCTCGCTAACCTCAATGGATGCGGCTTGAGTAAGACTCAGCTCTTGAAACTGAGCCACCTCTCCATAATTCAATCTCCAAGCGGTTCCAGATTCAGACAATTCAACCTGTTCATTCCCAGCAACACTACCCAGTTCAATGCGACCACCAGATGCCGTAAGATTTCCACCTTCAAGCACTACTCCAGCCCCTACTAAAGCCAATGTTTCCCCAGCATTAACTTCAAGTCCTGATGGAAGCTGGCTTCGGTCAATCTCAATTGTGTCGGGATCAAGCTGTAGCGCGTTTCCTGTACCCTGAACCACAATGCTGCCTGGGTCTGCACCATATTGCAATCCCATTGGAACACTCACCGTCAGTAGTGGAGATGCGGCGGGATCGCTGGCACTAAACATGCTGCCGTCTGCAAACTCAATTTGGTCGGCAGTGCTGGCGATGAATGACCCCCCAATATTGAGCTGGGCATTCGGGCCAAAGACAATTCCATTCGGGTTAATGAGAAATAAATCAGCGCTTCCATTGGCGCGAATAATTCCTTCAATAGTGGAGCGATCGCCCCCAGTCACACGCGTAATAATACGGTCGATCGGTAATGCGTTATTAAAAAAAGCAGTATCACCATCCGGAACAGAAAATTCATCAAAGCTATGAAAAAGATTGGAACCTCGCGTACTTCCACCCGTAATACCATGGGTTGTTCCTGTTTGCGTCACCACAGAGTTGTTCGGCAATGTTGCATCCGGGGTAATCTGTGCATGCCCTGCGGACTGAAACCCCGCCAAGATAAATAGGCTCGCCACTGCAGGTTTCAGGAATCCTGAATAGCCCAAAACAGATGGCTTCCGCTTCATGCTTTTGCAACACACCGTGATTTGCTCTCTAGTCATTAAACCAAGTTTCTAACATGGGCAGAAGTAAGATAAGTGTAGTCATTGCTGTGCCCAACCATCTATGTAGGATGGGGAACCCACCTCAAAACCAAACGGCTGTATTTTGAGTAGACCGCATCTAAAGAGAATCTGATTCACATGTAGCGTTCCCAAATAACTACCAACCTAAACGCATGACCTAGTTTCATGGATTTAGAAGTAGCAGACATGACTAAACGGACCCTCTCAAATTCTGTACCGCCTGTGCAGCGGGCGAGATACTTGATTGATGATGATGTCGTCGCATTAAATGAATTCTGAGCCAACAAGAAACCGTCAACGGTGATTAGCGATTAGCCAAGCCGCTGTGGAGAAACTACGTATTAACGCTTACGTTGCTTCTGTAATAACACTGAAGTAGTTCGTTCATTTATGTATCTGAATAGCAAAGAAAAAGAGTCGTAATTCTTTTACCATCATCGTAAATTCACAGGCAAGTCAACGTTATTGAGCTACGTTGAATATATATGGAATGTATCATTGAGTACGAAATCTATTGTCTGAAACGTGATGCATAACACTCGAACAAAGTAGCGATTAGTAAGAGAGAGACACAGTGCAATCCAATTTCAGTTATCAAACTACTTCTGATGACCCACCTGGAGGCTCAAAAGATGAAAAGACAAGAATTGAGGTAGCTTTTATGCCACCCCACTGTGGCTAGCTTGATTGCTAGAACAGATATCATCAACCTAGTCGCGGCATGACTTATAACTTAAGCCGGAAAGAATTCCGCCTTACAATACACGTCCGCGGCAAACGCAAGATATTAGAAATTATGCTGAGAGGTATAGTTTTTAATGACGTTCTAGTCGATGTTGAAAGAGACGACGTCTTGGTTGTTCAAGATCAGTAGGGTCTTGATGGAATCTCAGGCTCTGTTGATAAGCCCAAACCAAATTAGGAACTGTAGTTTTCTCGTAGGGAAAACTACAGTTCCTAACCTAGAAAAAAATTTAGAAAGGACATTCTGAAAGGAGATAGTCAGTTTTATTCAAAGACTGACATGTCGGATAGAAACGTCCTCACATCACCATCTACCCCGACAACTAGAAATTGAGGATTCTTCAGGTACTTATACGTATCGATAGCATTACACATGATGGTTTCATCTAAATCTGAGACGTCTAAATAAGTTTGTATAGTGCTTCTGCGTGAATACCAACTTTACAAATATCACGCGAGTGCCAACATCATTTGTTGTTGTAAATAAATTTTTAGTTAAGTAGGGCACTATATACATTTATTCCTTGAAAGCACGGTTAACTCTAATGGCACTCAACCCTCACACTAAGTAGATAGATAGAGTAATTCACGTTACGCAGCCATTGTTGACCCAGGCAACAGATTACATTCTTACTAGCTTCACTCATCCCCCTGATGACCTCATCGTTGTATCACTTCTAATCGCGTTTAATCCAGGGAAATCTAAAACGTCATGTATAACCAAAAACTACATTTTCCACTCCGCAAAAACCTAGGCTTAATGGTTTTAGCGGCAGGTTCTTTAACTACTTTAATTTCAATGTTTGCCATATTTCCAGGTTCATCTATTGCAACAGAACAAAATGATAATCCAAGAGGCGATTTCCCTGGTCGCCTTGAGGGTGGCGGTTCTCGCAATACAGAGAATCCCTTCCAAAGATGTCCACTGGATACAACGTATTGGGATATGACCCAAACATAAACAGCACATTACTCAAGAGGTTTTAATTATGAAGCGCGTATTAGCGACATCCCTGATATGCTCTATTTTCATCAGCCTGATTCCATCGTCATCTGGTGTAGCAGAAGATCACGATAGTCGTCTTTCGTCGAACAACGATGACGTCATCCAACGTATCGTGAACCCTAGTTTTGTGCCAAATAATGACGGCATTCCAAATAGAACAGCTGGCGGCGGATCCCGTAATGCAGGGGTTTGTCCAACTGATTCAATTAGCCATGGAGCCAGTCTAGTTCCAATTTTGGCAGGTGACACTCAGAATTTAACGGCTTTAGATCATCCTTCATTGTTGGTATACATAAACAACAATGAAGTTAGTCAGCTATTTTTGAGTGTGATGGGAAACGAAGATGGCTATGACTATCAAACCGTTGTGCCAATATCAGAGGATTCAGGCATTCTCAAAATTGCACTGCCGAATGATGCTCCGCCTCTGCTAGCTGGCTCCACTTATCAGTGGTCCCTTGCAATTGTCTGTGGTGAGAGTTTGCGCCCAGATGATCCATTCGTTAGAGGACAGATTCAGCGTGTTGAGTTAGCTGATGCACCTAGGAATACAACAATTGAGTCGGTGGCGTTTTACGTCGATAATGGCGTGTGGTATGACGCAATCAGCACTTTAGCCGATATTCGACAGGTTAACGCTGCTGATGTTGAAGTGTCTTCAAGCTGGACTGCGTTACTCGGTGCTGTCGGTCTTGAAGAGTTTGCCTCATCAACACTTTTATTCTAGAGATAGAGAGTTTGTTCGCTCAACGGCTCTAAGAACTAGAAAACTGGACGGCATCATTACTTAATTTCTTGTTTAGAGAGTGTTTGAGAAATCGTTGGGTATGCAAAGCTTCTGAGCATCGTTCAATTGTCTCAAATACTCTCAGCAATTCTCAGTATGGATTTTTGCAAGCATTTGGAGGCAAAAAACGTTCAGAGAGATGCTGTTTTAGGACAGCAAAATGATGATTTTGACCTTCAGCATAGCTTTAACCGCGAGAACCATTCTCATACTGAGAATTGCTGAAATACTCTTAACTGATTTGTACTTCTAGGCTCAGTGCCCTAGAATAAGTGCCCTAGAAACGAGAGGTCAAAGGTAGTTCCTTCTTGCATCGATTTTTTAAGTGTAGAGCTTGCCACACGAATATTTTTGTTTGTTCAGGACGCGACACAATCCTGAAATCTATCAAGAGTGATTTTGCCAGAAATATAGCGCTGTGCACGTTGATTAAGTACGGTGAGGTGCGGTGAGCCGCGCCTCATCTTTTTTGTACTCGACACAGTTGTATACCGCTATATTATTTTGATTTGCTGATCAACCTGCGGAGTGTTCGTTTTCAATAGGTGGAGTGATTAATCTATCGAAGTGGGGCGCGCCTGTTCGTAATTGTTGTGCCAACGTAGATTTGGGATCCATGATTTCAAAATCTGCATACTCAAATCCAGGAGCAACAGAACAGCCAACCAAAATTCGAGTCTCCAATGGGGCGGCAGCTTGCCAATGCCCAGCAGGCACAACATGGCAGAAATTCATGCATCGTTCTGAAAGCTCAATTGCTTCAACCCTGGGCGATCGCCCATTCCATTGCCCATCCCATTGATAGAGAACTAATCCGGTTCCCTGATAAAGGTTCCAAACTTCATCGCTCAAGACCCGGTGGAATCGACTCACTTCATCCGGATTGAGGGAGAAATAGATGTGTGTCAAGGCTGCTTTAGGCTGATTGGATGCTGTTTGAATGATGGTCGCAGAGCGATAGATTTCTTGGAATCTTCCGCCTTCTGGGTGATCAATTAAGTCGCTATAGTGCATGTTGTCATCTATGTGAGTCGTTCCTCTTTCAATTTTCAGGGACATCTCACATTTTTGGGCGATCGTTAGGAGATGATGTGATGGGTCTTCATGATCCGATCTCGAAAACATCTGAATGTAAATTTCAGAGGACTCTTATGTCAGTTTTCAGTTGCTCCTGTGGTTCAGTCATGACGTACCCAATGCCGCTTATGTTGTTGCCAAATTATCGATGAAGCCAGTTCATGCCAAGTGGAGCTACCTTGCACTGATGGGCTTTATGGCGGTGTCTCTGTGGGCAAGTCCTCTGAGGCACTTATTGCTACAGCCTGACGAGGCAATCCACAAATTTCAAATGATGGGAATCGGGGCAGGACTGCTATTTGCGTTTGCTCATGTTGTTGCAACCGTATTGTGGTTTCCCGGCAGCGTACTCGTTATCGCTGGGGGAGCTGTGTTTGGAATCTTTTGGGGAACTGTTTGGTCAGTTCTAGGAGCCACAGTAGGAGCAATCATTGCTTTTTGGTTAGCCCGCTATTTGTTGAGAGATTGGGTCAAGCAGCGCTTTCAAAACCATCCACTCCTTCGGCGGGTCAACCAAACGGTTCGAAAACACAGCCTACGATGTGTTTTCGTGGTTCGCTTTGCACCCATTTCCCCCTTCACGATTATTAATTTCGTATTTGGTGTCACTCCGATTCATGTGAAACCCTATGCTGTTGGAACCTTTTTAGGGATCATTCCAGGAACCCTCCTTTATACCTGGGTGGGTGCGACAGGGCAACAAGCGCTCCATGGTGAGAATATTTCGTCTTTTTTATTGGCAGTGGCTCTCTTAACCCTGTTGAGCCTACTCCCGTTGTTGATGCGATCGCGCCAGCTCTCGTCCGAAGATTAGAACAGAACCCAAAAAAAGGTTGCAGGTTGGCAGAATCGATACTATGGTGATTCGTCCCCATTTATTGGTGGGGATACCAGAGTGCTTCAATTTGATTTGCGATTGCCTGCGCATCGAGACGAAGTTGATGAGGGTCATCGCCTTCCAGCAATGTTGTTACGTGACCAAGCTTCCGTCCGGGTCTTGATTCAGCTTTGCCATACCAATGTACGTGAGTCCGAGGCAGGGCTGCAATGGATTGTCGTGCTGCAATGTACTGACGTTGCGATGATTCGAATCCGAGGAGGTTTACCATCACGGCCCCGTTGCTGAGTAACCGTGGACTGATGAGCGGTCGACGGCAAACGGCTCGAAGCTGTTGTTCAAACTGAGACACTGAACAGGTATCAATGGTGTAGTGTCCAGAGTTGTGGGTGCGGGGGGCAAGCTCATTCACCAATATCTTGCCCGATGGAGTCAAAAAGAACTCAAATCCAAAAATGCCGACGACATCCAACTGCTCAAGCACCGTTCGAGCGATCGCCTCAGCCTGTTCAATGACGGATGTGGGCAACCCTGGCAATATGAATACTCGACGACATACCTGTTGTTCTTGCTGGGTTTCCACAACCGGGTACATCACCACATCTCCATCAACCGACCGCGCAGCCATCATTGCCAGTTCTTTCTCAAACGGAACAAACTCTTCCAGGAGCCAATCCACAGGGGCATGGCGGCTCTGGTCGAGCACTGTCTGTAGAGAGTTCTTCGATGTCAGAATATGGGTTCCCTGCCCGTCATAGCCCAGGCGCCTAGATTTCAGCACAATCGGAAAGATGAGCATGGACGGAGGTGCTGTCTCTAGAGGGCTATCGCCTTCTAGAGCATAAAAATCAGGAGTTGGGATGTGATGAGTCCGAAAAAATTGACGCTGATGATATTTATCAAGCAGTGGTTCCAAAGACGATAGCTTTGGATAAAACACAATTCCTTGACGTTCCAGCACGGTCAACTTCTGGAGATCAACAAATTCATTCTCAAAGGTAATGACATCACAGTGCTGAGCCAATTGTTCCGTAACAGTTGCATCGGCGATCGCCCCGTAGTAGGTCTCCGTCGCAACAGAAACTGCAGAATCGGTCGGATTGGGCGTCTGAACAAAAAGGTCAATATTCAGATGCTGAGCGGCCAATCCCACCATCCACGCTAATTGTCCTCCCCCAATAATTCCGACGCGATCGCCCATACTCTTCCCTATCTCATCTCCTGAAATGAATGCCCTTCACGACTTGGCAAAGTGTAGGAAGAAATGAGGGTTTGGGGGGGGCCAAAGGGGGCCCCCAAAACAAAATAAATTTTTGAAATTTTTAAAAAATTTAAAAATAATTTGTGGAATAAAAAAAAAAAAAAAAAAAAAA
>JBCCWF010000272.1:0-8943 GCA_039194035.1 Cyanobacteria bacterium P01_E01_bin.6
CCATCCTCTGGTGCAGTTGTGTCACTCGCTCTTTGCCCAAGGGCAATCTGTTGAACAAGTTGTGGAGGTCATGATGCCTGCCTAAGTCTCTTTTTTCTTCTTAAAACAAAAAAACTTCGAGAACTTTGCCAAGTCGTGTGTAGGTGGCTTGTCCGCTGGGCCAGCGGCCCCCACCCCTGAGCCAGCCTCACCTCAACCCTAGGGGCTACCGTATACACACACATATCCAACGACGGCTAGATCCCCCTAAATCTCCCCTAGAGAAATCCGATTCCCCCCTTTTCTTTGGCGTAGCCTGCCCAAAGGGCATAGGGGGGTTAAGGGGGGATCCATACAAGCTTTTGAAGGTACTCAATACTTGTATGTATCGGTAACCCCTAGTGCCATGACAACCCTAAAATGGCGCATTACGCGATCGCCAACGGCACCCTACGCCATCACTCCATTGGTCTGAGGTAGGATGCGTTACGCGACAGCCGTAACGCATCGACACTATTGCAGTACCTTAGACTTGCTGCACCACTAGGTCAGCGTCATTCACCACAATGCTGACGCTGTTAGCTCGAAGCTACTCACCGAGCACTTATAGGATTGGCATCATCCGTCTGTTTTCCATACCCCTACGCGCCCCTACCACGAGCATGCCTTGCCCTTGCGAGAGGAATCCGTATTTTTTAGACAGTCTCAAAGCAAGGGTTTAACACGCTGCACAAGCGCATCTGCAACCATCACACCTTCAATGCGATCAGCAGGTTGACCGTTCTTAAACAACACCAACGTCGGCAATGCCTGGATCTGGTACTGACTCGCTAAATTTGGATATTTCTCCGTGTCAATCTTGACGACTTTGAGCTGACCTTTGAGCTGGTTTCCCACCTCTTGAAGAATCGGCACCATCATCCGGCAAGGACCACACCAGTCCGCATAAAAATCAACAAGTACAGGGCAATCAGATTCTGCAAGCATCTCTGGAAAACTCGCGAACGTTTTCTTTACGGCCATGGATTGAGTCCCCTCATGACTGGTCTATACGTCCCTCGGCATCATTAAAACCTAGTGTCTAAATCCTGCGCCGCCCGCTGAGCGGGCGGCGCAGGATTTAGGGATTTTATATTTAATTGTTGCCGACCTACTTAGCGATTCTAGTTCACGTTATTTTGCGAACCTGTACGATTGCAGAATCCCTTAATCTGAATGCCTCTTTGCTCTACCCAAAAGACGGCGACATGATTCGCTCCAAACTAATCCCAAGAGGTTCTGTATCCAATCACCGCCTGAATTAAATTACGTCAACGCCTCTCCAAGTTGCCGCTCGTCAACACTCACCAGAGAGGGATACACCCACCCCATCAACACAGCGACAGAACCCCTCAAAGCCTTAGACAGAAACTGTTCATACGGTCTTCTATCCTCTGCCGAATTCACATAGTGTCATAGAATGACATGCAAAATTAGTATATGTTTACAGTGTTGTTCGATTAAATATCAGCGTGAGGAATTCCGTTTACGCTGCTTTTATAGCGGTATGCAACCGCGTCAAATACAAAAACGGTGATGTGGGGCGCGCCCTACATTACCGGATTTAACCAACCCGCACATCGCTATAAGTGTTCCAAATAAGTGTTCCAAAACCAGGTGTGAGGTTTTGGGTGCTCGTGTGGCGATATTGACTTGGCTAGCAGCAACGTTCATTGCCATCGTCCGTCATTAGACTGCAAAATCACTGAAGTATTGTGTTGGGGGCAGTTGCTAAGCCACCGCCCCCAACACAATACCTTGGAGTTTTTCATTGTTCATTCCTGAGTGAGCAGGTATGAGACGAGTGACGAAACCATAGTGACGAAACCATAACGATCATGGCTCATCGCGATCGATTCTCACGGTGGAGAACAGACGTCCTCTCTGTGCAAGGGGAGATGAAGGGAGATAAAACGCGATCGCCCAAGATGCATGACCAAAAAGCGTTGAAGAAAAATGAGGGGGATCTAACGATTGCATCAATAGGGATAGGAAGGGATAGAAAAACGCAACCTTCTACCCATCAGCATCACCAAGAGCGTCATCCATACATTCCATTCTAAGGACACATTCGAGGACTGAGGACAAGAGAGACGGTAATCAGCATCCCAACCACAGGAGTTGCTCAACGCAATGTTAAGGAGGAGTTATGCGAGCTGTGCTAATGGCAGGTGGGTCAGGGACCCGGCTGCGCCCATTGACATGCGACCTGCCCAAGCCCATGGTGCCGATTTTGAATCGACCCATTTCCGAACACATCATTAACCTGCTCAAACAGCACAACATCACCGAAATCATCGCAACGTTGTACTATCTACCCGACGTCATGCGGGACTACTTTCAGGACGGACATAATTTCGGCGTCCAAATCACCTACGCCGTTGAAGAAGATCAGCCCCTAGGCACAGCAGGCTGCGTGCGCAACGTCTCAGAACTGCTGGACGAAACCTTTGTGGTCATCAGTGGCGACAGCATCACCGACTTTGACCTGTCCGCTGCCATCAAATTCCATAAAGAACGCGGCTCAAAAGCCACATTGGTGCTCACCCGTGTCCCCAATCCCGTCGAATTTGGCGTGGTAATTACCGATGATGACGATCGCATTGTTCGGTTCCTAGAAAAACCTTCCGCCAGTGAAATTTTCTCCGACACGATCAACACCGGAACCTACATCCTGGAGCCAGAGGTGCTGGAGCATTTACCCACGCATCAGGAATCTGATTTCTCCAACGACTTATTTCCCCTTCTGCTGGAAAAAGGTGAACCTATGTATGGGTACGTTGCCGAGGGCTATTGGTGTGACGTCGGTCATCTCAACACCTACCGAGAAGCACAATATGACGCGCTAGCCCGCAAGGTTAAACTTCCCATTGAATACTATGACGAGCGATCGCCCGGTGTCTGGATTGGCAAAAATACCTTTATTGACCAGTCTGCACGAATCACCGCACCGGTGATGATTGGCGACAACTGTCGGATTGGTGCCCGAGCGCAGATTGAGCCGGGAACCGTCATTGGCGATAACGTCACCATTGGCAACGACGCTGACCTCAAGCGCCCCATCATTTGGAATGGCTCCATCGTTGGAGAAGAGTGTCACTTGCGAGCCTGCGTCACAGGCAGAGGGACACGGATTGATCGCCGCGCTCACGTGCTTGAAGGAGCTGTTGTCGGCTCATTATCCACCGTCGGAGAAGAAGCCCAAATTAACCCCGAAGTGCGCGTCTGGCCTAGTAAGAAAATTGAACCCGGTGCCACCCTCAATATGAATCTCATCTGGGGACAGGTCGCTCGCCGCAATCTATTTGGACAGCGAGGGGTATCAGGCCTTGCCAATGTAGACATTACCCCCGAATTTGCGGTGCGACTGGGTGCGGCCTTTGGATCAACCCTGAAGCCAGGAACCCACGTCAGCGTCTCTCGCGACCAACGTAGCATTTCACGGATGGTGTCGCGATCGCTCATTGCAGGACTCATGTCCGTGGGAATAGACGTTCAAAATCTAGAGGCAACAGCGATTCCGGTCGCTCGGGCAGTCATTCCTTCACTGCCCGTAGAAGGCGGTATTCACGTCCGCATCCATCCCGTTCGCACCGATCATCTCCTCATCGAGTTTTTTGATAAGCAAGGCATCGACCTTTCCAAGAGCCGAGAGAAGAAAATTGAAGGCGCTTACTTCAAAGAAGACTTTCGCCGAGTGCCGATTCAGGAAATCGGCAACATGACCTATTCCGGTCAAGTGGTCGATCGATATTCGACCAGTTTTGAAGACCGCCTCAACGTGGGTGCCATTCGCAATAGCAAGTCTAAGGTCGTGATCGATTACGTCTATGCCGTGTCGGGTGCCGTACTGCCGATTATGCTCAATAAGTTTGGCTGCGATGCGGTGGTCTTGAATGCCAGCTTGAGCCAGGTCATGCCCTCTGTCGAAGAACGGGAAGGATTACTGAACCAACTCGGTCAGGTGGTTGAGGCACTCAAGGCAAACTTGGGCGTGCAGGTATCTGCCAATGGAGAGCAGCTCATTCTAGTGGATGAAGCCGGCAGCGCCATCCGGGGAGAACAACTCACCGGCTTGATGGTGCATATGATGCTGACGGCACATCCCCGCAGTGCGGTGGTGATTCCGGTGAATGCATCGAGTGCGATTGAGCAAATTGCCTATCGCCATGATGCTCAGGTCATTCGAACAAAAGTGAACCCAACGTCATTGATGGAAGCCTGCAACACGAATCCAAACGTAGTACTGGGCGGAAGCGGTGACATGGGATTCATCTTTCCTCAGCTTCACCCCGGATTCGATGCCATGTTTTGCATTGCAAAAATCATCGAAATGCTGACCATTCAAGAGCGATCGCTTGCTCAAATTCGCTCTGAGTTACCACGAGTCTGCCATCGAAACATCACTGTCCGGTGTCCATGGATTGTGAAAGGAGCCTTGATGCGCCACATGGTCGAAACTCACCCCAGTGAGTTGCTCGAACTCACCGATGGCGTCAAAGTTTTCAGATCCAATGATCCCGAAAGTTGGATTCTTGTATTACCAGATGCTGGAGAACCGCTCGTGCACCTCTTTGCAAATAGCTCCGAGCGTGACTGGGTTGATACCATTCTCCGAGAATATCGGAACCGCGTTCAACAATTTGTTGAACAAGAACAAGAGCAAGCCGAACCCTTTAGCTACGAGGTCGAAACCGTCGCATCGTGAGGATGGGTTCATTCTCTCTAAAAACAATCGAACATCCTGTAGGGGCGCACAGCCGTACGCCCTTGCAATGATTATCGTCATCCATCCTGTAGGGGCGCACAGCCGTGCGCCCTTGCAATGATTATCGTCATCCACCCTGTAGGGGCGCACAGCCATGCGCCCTTGCAATAATTATCGTCATCCATCCCGTAGGGGCGCACAGCCGTGCGCCCTTGCAATGATTATCGTCATCCATCCTGTAGGGGCGCACAGCCGTGCACCCTTGCAATGATTATCGTCATCCATCCCGTAGGAGCGCACAGCCGTGCGCCCTTGCAATAATTATCGTCATCCATCCCGTAGGGGCGCACAGCCGTGCGCCCTTGCAATGATTAACGTAATATCTGTAGTAATGGATTAGCCCCCTCTAGTTACCGCCGCATGGATTTTGATAACGACATCTTTATCAGCTACGCCCATATTGACAATCAGCCTCTCGGCACTGAGCAAGAGGGGTGGGTTTCACTGCTGCATCGCGGACTGGATGTTCGGCTGTCGCAGCTCTTGGGAGAATCCCCACGCATTTGGCGCGACCCAAAACTCCAGGGCAATGAATATTTTGGCGATACGATTTTGGATCAGTTTCCCAAGGTAGCGCTGCTCGTATCGATTTTGTCGCCCCGCTATTTGAAATCGGAATGGTGCATGCGGGAGCTGGAGCATTTTTTCGCGGCGGCAGAAGCCAATGGCGGCGTGCGGCTCAATGACAACAAAGCCCGCATTTTCAAGGTGATCAAAACTTTCGTTCCCTACGATCGCCATCCGTCTGAACTAGACAAATTGTTGGGCTATGAATTCTATGAGTTTGATGAGTCGAAACGACCGCGCGAGTTTGGCAAAACCTTTGGGGACGAATCAGAGCGCAAGTTTTGGGCCAAGCTAGAGGATGTCGCCTACGACATTCATCAGGCGTTAGAACTCCTCAGCAGGCAGGATGCCGCAACGCACGAGGCATCCTATGCGGCGGCAGTGCCTCATCAAGACTCCGCAAAGACGATTTATCTGGCGGAGGTGACCGCCGATCTGGACGATGCGCGGAACAAAATTCGGCGAGAGCTGCAGCAACGGCACTATCGCGTGGTTCCCGACCAGCCCTTATCCAACCGCACCGCTGACTTTGACGCCCAGGTAAGCACCTATCTGGAGCAGAGTGATCTATCGGTGCATCTGCTCAGCACAGTGGGGGGGCAGGGGAACAGTCAGTCTGCTTCCGCCGATTCGGATATAGAGGCACTGCAACAGCAATTGATGGCTGCTCGCAGTCGAGAGCAAATTAAGCTGGCGGGAAAGACCAACCAGGAACGCGCTAACTTTTCCCGCATTCTGTGGATGCCGCCCACGGCAAAGCTGGCGGAAGCCGACCGCTTTATCCAGAGCCTGCAAAGTGAGCCGGACTTTCTCAGCACGAATTTGGAGAGCCTCAAAACCCTGATTCATGATCGTCTAACCCGTCCGGTTGCCGTGCCAAGGCTTGACATGGTAGCGGATGACGCTCCGCAAATTTATCTGGACTGTGATGAGCGCGATTTGGACAATCCAGACATCGAGTCGCTGTATGAATGGCTGGATCAGCATTTTCGGGTGGTGTTGCCCGACTTTGACGATAAGGGTGTGACTAGCTCGGAAGCGCTGCTGAAGCAGTGCGAAGCGGTGTTGATTTATTACGGGCAGGCCAGTGGGCTGTGGCTAAAGCGGCGATTGCTGGCAATAAAAAAGACGCTCTATGGGCGATCGAAACCCCTGCGGGCAAAGGCGGTCTATGTGGCCGACCCGAACAAGCAGCGGTTTTCGGATGCGGATGTGCAGGTGATTGAAGGATTTGGTGGCTTTCAGCCGACGTTGTTGACTGAGTTTGTATCGTCGTTGGGTGTGACTGGGGGGACTGCATAGCGATGGTGGCATCTACAAGTCGAATCAATCCGTTTCCGGGGATTCGTCCGTTTGAGCTGGACGAAGAACATCTCTTTTTTGGGCGCGAAGGACAGGCCGATGACCTGCTGACCCGCCTCAACCGAACTCGCTTTTTAGCCGTGGTGGGCACCTCGGGTAGTGGCAAATCGTCGCTGGTGCGGGCGGGACTGTTGCCGTCGCTCTACAGTGGGTTTTTGCAGGATGCCAGTTCTGGCTGGCGGGTGGCCATGTTGCGACCGGGCAGTGCGCCCATTGCCAACCTAGCAGCTGCCCTAAACCACGAAGACGTGTTTGGCGTTGACCCCACCAGTGACGACGCCATCATTCGTATGGCATTGGCGGAAAGCACGCTGCGGCGGGGCAGTTTGGGGCTGGTAGAGCTGACCCAGCAGACACGCATGGCGGCGCATGAAAATTTGCTGGTGGTGGTGGATCAGTTTGAGGAGCTGTTTCGGTTGAAGGCGCAGGCGCAGCAGACAAGGCGGGAGCTGGCCACAGAGGACGAAGCGGCTGCCTTTGTGAAGCTGTTGCTGGCAGCGGTGACCCAGCAGCAGGTGCCGATTTTTGTGGTGCTGACCATGCGGTCAGACTTTTTGGGCGATTGTGCCCAGTTTCGCGACCTCCCCGAAACGCTGAACGATAGCCAATACCTGATTCCTCGGCTGACCCGTGGGCAGTTGCAGCGAGCCATCGAAGGGCCGGTGGCTGTGGGCGGAGCCACTATCGCGCCGCGCCTCGTGAACCGACTATTGAACGACACGGGAGACAATCCTGACCAGCTGCCAATCCTGCAGCATGCGCTGATGCGGACGTGGAACCATTGGGAGAACCAGCACACGCCCAACGTTCCCATCGATCTGGAGCATTACGACGCGATTGGCGGCATGGGGCAGGCGCTCTCGCGCCATGCGGATCAGATTTATGACGGGTTGCCTGACGACCGCTGCCGCCAGATCGCGGAAACCCTGTTCAAATGCCTCACTGACCGGGGAGCCGACAATCGCGACATTCGTCGTCCCACGCCTCTGGCTGACATCTGTGCGGTGGCGAATGCCAGTCCAGAAGACGTTATCCCGATTATTGACCAGTTTCGGGCACCGCGCCGATCGTTCCTGATGCCGCCGCCCTACATCGAACTGCATGACAGCAGAGTGATTGATATTTCCCATGAAAGTCTGATGCGGAACTGGCAGCAACTGAAAACCTGGGTGACGGAAGAAGCTCAGTCGGCACAGATTTATCGGCGGTTGGCGGAAACGGCAGCGCTGCATAAGCAGGGGAAAGCAGGCTATTGGCGCGACCCAGAACTGACCATTGGGATGACCTGGCGAGATGAGCAGAAGCCCAATGCAGTGTGGGCAGAGCGCTATGCCCCCAATTTTGATGAGGCCATTGCCTTTTTAGAGGCGAGTGCGGAAGCGGCAACGGTAGAAGCAGCGGAGAAAGAAAACGCTCGAAAACGAGAGGTGAATCGACTCCGAACATTCCTCGGTGTCTTTTTCGGGTTGGCACTGTTGTCTGGAGGTGCAGCCGTCTATGCCTTTCAGCAACAAAACATGGTGAAGGATCGAGAGGCGAAATTAGCTCAGGCGCTGGATGAAACACAAGCAGCCCAACAATTGGCTGAAGAACGAGGAAACGACCTGGAACGTTCATTAGAGCAAACAAAAGACGCTCAAGAGACTGCCGAACAGCGACAAGCAGAAGCGGAAGACGCAAGAGAAATAGCAGAAGTAGCCCAGAGCGCTGAAGCGGAGCAACGTCAACTCGCAGAAGATGCCCTGGTCAGAGCAGAAGACGGCGAAGCCGAAGCGAATCGACAGGCTGCCATTGCCAGGGATCAAACGAGGATTGCAGACGAGAATGCCGCTAGGGCACAAGAGGCAACGACACGAGCTGAAGTGCAAGCTTTGAATGCTGAAATTCAAGCGGGAGCGTTGACGGTTGAAAATTTGATTGCTGCTGAGCTGTATTCCCAAGCATTGTTAAGTGGAGTCAACGTCGGGCGACGTATTCAATCCATCGAGTCAGGTAATGTGCAGCTTGCTCAGGCAGACATGGGTTCATTGACAACTATCCCTGCTAGGTCAACAGCTCTCCCCGTCAATAGCCCGATTAATCCCAGTACTCGATTACAGGCGGTTTCAGCGTTACGAGAGGTGATTTATTCCAACGCCTTGATTGAGCTGCAAACCCTGGAGGGCCATTCGGATAGGGTCTTGAGTGTGAGTTTTTCGCCGGATGGCCAGACGATTGCCTCGGCCAGC